>JAFUZZ010000155.1 GCA_017476325.1 bacterium
CGCGAAAGATACCCTTTGTATTGGTGCGCTCCTGCACCGCCGGCAAATTTTTGATTGGAAACATCATGCTTTAGTGTTAATATCTTACGTCAAAAATTTGCGAAATAGGCGGTCTCTTTTGCTCCCCCTCAGGGGCTTTACCCTTGCCGAAGTCCTAATCACCCTCGGTATAATCGGTGTCGTTGCAGCACTTACAATCCCGACCTTGATGCAGAAAACTAACGAACGCGAAACTATTAGCAATCTAAAAAAAGTTTATTCAGAGTTATCACAATCATGGAATATGATGCAAGTAGAGTACGGGACTATTGATAAATGGGGCTTGAATAGGTCCTATACGGGAGAATTGGATGAAAACGGTAAACAAATAAGTGACAGAAATGCACAAAACCTTTTGGTTGAGCGATGGACAAAATATTTAAATGTTTCAAAATTTTGCAGCGAAACTTCTTCTTGCGGAGAATATAATATTTACAGTCTTGGAGGTGTAAATCAAGGGACAACGGAATACAATAATCCTTGGACTTTTATTTTAAATGATGGCACATTAGTTATTGTCGGTTGGTACGGAGGGGTGAATACTCCAAGTGAGGCCTTTGATATAAGAATAATTTTACCAAAGTCAAAAAATGCGGTCCAAGGAAAAAATTATTTTTATTTTTCAGGAAAATCAAAAGGACTTATTCCTTCCGGAAATATGGATGATACAGCTTATACATTCAATTATACATGTAAAAATAATTCTGATAAAAGTTTTGGCGGATGCGGCTGTACTGCTTGGATAATTTATAACGACAACATGGATTTTTTACATTGTCCCGAACAGTTGAGTTGGAACGGCAAAACCAAATGTGATTAATTTTTTACGAGGGTGACAAAAACTAAATTCAAGAATGACGATTTGGCTTTTTAATCACCCTCTTTTTTTAAAAATAATAGTTCTTGTTAAGGGTCTTGAAAAAATAATTTCTAAGTAGTAAAATTTTCTTACCGAAAGAGATAATGAGGAATTAATTTATGAATATTTGGATGAAAATTTGTATTGCACTTGGTTTAGGGCTTAAAAGAAACGGTCATATTTTCTTTGGACTTTTGGCAGGTATTGTTGTCGGAATCTTTTTACATGCTCACGAAAATCCAATAGTTACTCAAATTTTGGTTGTTATCGGACAACTCTTTATCAGGTTAATCCAAATGGTCGTAATACCTCTGGTAATCTCTGCGATAATCATCGGTATAACCAGTATCGGTGACAATAAACAACTCGGAAAATACGGTACAAAAATGATTTTGTATTATGCCTTAATCACCGTTGCTGCTGTCGGTATTGGAGCATTTTTGGCTCTGACTTTTAAACCGGGAGCCAACGCTATTCAATACGTTAATATTTCCTCTGCGGTTGAAATTCAACATCAGGTTGCCCATGCCATAGAGGCTCAACAAGGTCATTTGACAGGTTTATTCCTGAGTTTTATTCCTAAAAATCCGCTTGAATCAATCGCTAAGGGCGAAATGATTCCAATTATCGTATTTGGATTAATTTTTGCACTTGCGCTTGCTAAAATCGGAGAAATGAACAGACCTATTGTTTCGTTCTTTGAATCCGTTTTTGCCGCAACTATGAAAGTCACAGACTGGATTATGGCACTTGCCGCTCCGGGTGTATTTGCCTTGACTGCGACTGCCGTATCAAGTTTTGGCATGGAAATCTTCAACAGTATATCAAGTTATTTGCTTGTGCTTTTAATGGGTTTTGCAATACAGTTCTTTATTGTATATCCCGTGTTCTTAAAAATATTTTCAAGAGTGCCTGTTATGATGCTTTTTGCCGCAATGGCCGAATCAATGATGGTTGCTTTCGGAACGGCAAGTTCTTCCGCAACATTACCGCTAACAATCTCTTGCTGTGAAAGAGCGGGTATCTCTCACAAAATTACTAACTTCGTACTGCCCTTGGGTGCAACTCTGAATATGGACGGAACAGCGCTTTTGCAAACTGTTGCGGTTATTTTCCTTGCGCAAATGTACGGAATTGCGTTGACTCCGATTATCGTTATTCAAATTTGTTTGCTTGCAATGGTTGCATCAAGCACATCTGCCGGTATTCCGGGTGCAGGCTTAATTACAATAGCCCTTATTCTTAACGGCTTGGGCTTGACTCCTGAACAGTTGGTGGCCGGTTTTGCTCTGCTTTATGCGTTGGAAAAAGTTACGGATATGTTTAGAACAATCCTTAACGTTACATCTGATGCCATTGTTGCTGCGGCTATTGCTGACAACGAAAACGAAATTAACTATGATTTGTTAAATAATCCGCAAGAATTTAAGGAAATAATTTAATGAAAATCGGTTTTTGGGGATATCCAAATCCTGATATTGTGAAATCTTTGGACGAAAAAAATCCGCAATGGATTGATTTGGACATAGATTTCGGATACCCTGAAAGTAATATTTTACCCGACGCATATTGCAAAATAATTAAAAATATTATTGATAATGCAATACATCTTAAACCCGACTTGATTGTTGCAACAATAGGCAAAGATAAGTGCGACAGCGGATGGTTTGCATCATGTATATTAAAAGATTTGGGTTTTAACGTTATTCAGAGTAAGTTTGAGGACATATCTTTAAGACGCCCGACTCCTGTTTCGACAAGCGATTTACCGCTTAGAAAAAAAGTCGAATTGATTACCGGTCAAATAATTAAACCGACGAAACTTCCTGTTATTAAACAATGTCATGCTAAATTTGGATTTTGGGGTGTTCCGCCTAACGATTTAAGTATTTTGGAACTTTTCCCAAACGAAACGCATGTTTTCGGATGGACAAAATGTGTCGAGGCAGGTGTTCCTGCTGATGTTGAACTTGAAATGGAAGTCGAAAAAAACTTGCCGATTGTTTTTTATTCTCAGGCTTTTTGTGCAAAATCCCAACTTGCCAAATACCTTGCAAAAAAGCATGACGGCTTGTATATTGATATTGATGACTATGCCACAAATTCTGTACGGGCAAAGATAGAGGCGTTTTTGAGGTTAAGATGAAGAATTACTTAGATGCAGGAACTACATATTCAAAAATAATTACCGTACATGAAAACGGAAAAAGGGAATTTAAAATTTTACCGTCTAAAACCGTTCGTAATTTGGGGTTAACGTTTGTAAAAACATGCGGTCACATGGATTTTAAAAACGGTAATTGTGAAAATGAAATTGTTGCACTTGCTAAAGGTTGTCGGGGTAAAGTTGACAATGACGCGGTTGTTCTTGATTTGGGAAGTCGTGATGCAAAGTGGATTAGGTTTAAAAACTCTAAGTTTGCGGATATGGATTGGAATACATCCTGTGCAAGTTCTACGGGCGCAACTGTCGAAATGCTCTTGAAATTTTACGATGTAAAACTTGATAGTTTAACATGCGTCGATAAAAAATTTCCTGTAACATGCGGAGTATTTGGGCTTGAAAAAATTATGGACGATATTTCAAACGGAGAAAGCGCACAAAATGCAATATCGAAATTTGTTCATGGAATTGCTTATAACACATGGACTTTTGCACAAAAACCCGAAAAAATATATCTTTCGGGCGGATTTTGTGAAAACAAATGTTTTGTTGATTCATTGAGAAAATATTGTAATGTCGAACTGTTAGGTAGATTTATACTTTGCGAGGGTTTAATTGATGAATAGCGATGTTGGCAAAAAAGGAGAAGATATTGCGGTTGAATACCTTAAAAAACAGGGGTACAAAATTTTGGAGCGAAACAAACATTTTTCCAAAAATTGTGAAATAGATATTATTGCCAAAGATAAAAAAACTCTCGTGTTTATTGAGGTTAAAACTCGTACCACTACTAATTTTGGGCATCCTTTTGAGGCAATTACAAAAACCAAATATAACAATATTAAAACAGGTGTGTTTACGTATCTTCAAGAAAAGAAACTTAACGACACTCCTTTTCGGATTGACGCGGTGTCGGTGTTATTAAAGCCTGAGATTAAGATTGAACACTTGCAAAATATTTAGCGTTTTTTGTTTGCGATAATTTGTGAATGGAGGTAATTAGCCCTGTTAATGAACGCAGTCAACTGTTCGTATTTTGTTTCGGCTTCTCCGTAAGGTGATTGCATTTTAATAAGTTCATCGACGTGAGAATTTATGCTATATAACGAATTTAGGGCGTCTTTAACCATGACTGAATACTTAAACTTTTTCGAACATTTTGGTAAAATGTGGCGCAAAATAAAATCAGAGCATGCCAAAAAAACATTTTGTTTTCCTAATTTTGACAGAAATCCGGCAATGTGCGAAGATATGCCTGTTGATATAGATATATTTTCGTACTGAATTTTTAACTTTTTCAAATTTTTTTCTGTTAAATCTCTCTTAAATTTTAAATCTGAAAGCAAAATATCGGAATTTAACCCTTCAAGAGTTTCTATTTCGGAATTTAACTTCAGGAGTTTATTTTCCAATGCGGTAATGGTGCATTCAAGTTTTAGAACTTCATCCGTCAAGTCTTTATAGGCAAAAGATTCCAAAATATTTTGGTCATAATCGTTAATACGGATATTATCGGCGTTTTTATTTGGCGGACGTCGTTTCTTTTTATTATTTTGTTGTTCAAAATTATTTTCGTTAAAATTAGCCTCACTTTTTTGATTGGCTTCTTTAACAAAAAAATTGTCGTTAAGATTTATTTTATTAACTTTTACATCCATATACGATGATATAATAATATTTTTTATGTTCATTTTAACCATACGTTAAGAGGATTTTTATTTATTTTGGGGCTTGATTTTTTTTCTTTACGTAATATGATTATCTTACGAGAATGTAAATTATAAGGAAAATGGCATGAGCATTAATTTAAAAAACAAACAAGAATTAGTTAAAAAATACGGTAAAAACGAAAAAGACACAGGTTCAGCAGAAGTTCAAATCGCAATGATGAGCCAAAAAATTAACGAATTGACAGAACACTTGAAAACAAACGCAAAAGATTTTTCAACAAAAAGAGGTTTGTTGATGTTGGTAGGCAGAAGAAAAAGATTTTTGTCTTACTTAAAATCAAAAGACCTTGAAGGATACAGAAATTTGATTAAGAAATTAAAAATCAGAGGTTAGTTTCCTTAAAGAGTTTAGAACAAAAAGAGAGAATGACTGTTGGTTGTTCTCTTTTTTGTTGTTATTTAAAATTATGGGCATGCTTGTCCATAATGTTGTTTGATTTACAAAAAGGCTGTTTCTGTTGGGTCCCATCATGGGGTTGTAATTTTTTTTTGATTGTGTTAACATGATTGCAAACCAAAAGATAAAAGGAGAAACGAAATTGAAAAGTTACGAAGTTTTAACAGTTTACAAAGCAAATTTAGATGCCGAAGAAGTAGATAAAAACATTGCAAAAATTGAAGAAACTGTTGCCGGCTGGGAAGGCAAGATAGAAAAAACAGATAAAATGGGTCGCAGAAAGTTGGCTTATGAAATTGAAAAATTTAATGACGGATTTTTTGTAACACAAGTTGTTTCAATTCCGGCGGACAAGGTAAAAGACTTGAGAAGAGCATTAAAATTGAATGAAAACATCCTAAGAACAATGATTTTGGATGTAACAGAAAAAGCAGCATTAAAATAAAAGATAAAAAGGAAAAAGTAATGACACTTGCAAAAGCAGTTGTAACAGGGACTGTATATAGAAAACCTCAAACAGGATATTCAACAAATGATGTTGCTGTATCGTCATTTACGTTGGATATTGGAGAAAAAGAAGAGACATTAATAAGGGTAATATCAAAGAGAACGATTTTATCTAATGTGGTTGAATCTTTGGAAAAAGGGGAACGAGTTCTTGTAGACGGACGCTTGCAAGTAGGCAATGCAAAAATGGATGACGGTTCCGAAAGACGAGTATTTGAAATTGATGCAAGTAACATTGAGCGTATAGGAGCAGTATCTGAGCATGTATCATCTTCAGCGGCAGCAGAGGGTGAGATAGTTAAATTTTCTGATGAATTAATATCAGAAGATGAGATTCCGTTTTAGACAGAATAACGAGTTAAAAATAACAGGCTAGAAAGGTATAAATAAAAATGGCAAGAGAACGCGATTTTGACAAAAAGAAACACAAGAGTTGCAGTTTTTGTATCGACAAAGTTGACGAAATTGATTACAAAGATGCGTCAAAGATTAGAAGATACTTAACTGAAGCAGGAAAAATCATTCCGAGAAGAATCACAGGAACATGTGCAAAACACCAAAGAATGATATCAAGAGCAGTTAAGAGAGCAAGAGAGGCTGCAATAATTGATTACGTATTTGATTAATTTTTGTTGAGGAAAGCAAATGGATAAAATCACAATCAGATCAGACAGACAAGACGACTACACATTTGAATATAGAGGTGAAGAAGTTGTTTTGAAAGCAGGAAAGATATTAAGCATCGCAAACGGCTTACAAGATGTTGTTTTACCGACAACAAAGATGAAAATAATGAACAATCTGATAGTAATCAAAGATTAAGATAGAAATGACTAATGGGGGTTATAGAGCCCCCGCGGTCATGGTTTTAAGATAAAGTCGTCACGGGCCTGAGGCACACTGCCGACGAGAACGTACCGGTGGTACGTTTGAGGAGAGGAAGGTAGCGCAGAGCGATACCGCCAGTCACAGACCCCAAAACAAAATTGATAATTGAATAAACAAAAAGTCGTCACGGGCCTGTGGCGCAGCGGTAGCGCAGAGGACTCATAATCCTTTGGTCGTGGGTTCGAATCCCTCCGGGCCCAAATAATAGAGACACCGAAAGGTGTCTTTTTTATGTCCGAAGAGGGCTGAGAACCGCAAGGCAAAGCCTTGCTCTCAGTTCGGGCGGCTTTGAGGACGGAATGAAAGAAATGAATTACAGATAGCGAAACAGCGAGGAAGGAAAGCCCGAAGGATAAAATTCCAAGCCTTTGAAGCTTGGAGCAAATCCAAGAGAATACAACAGAGTCCAAAATTTAAAAAACAATAATAGTAAATGTTTTAGCCATTATTTTTTGTCGTAAATCTGTTGCAACATGAAAATTGTTGCAGTATTCTTGTTTTCATTTTGACTTGTTTGGTTTGAAGAAACAGGACAATACGAAAAGGGAAAATTTGGCACAACGTTCCTAAACTCAAATATACTTTATAATAACAACTTTTTTTTTCATCAAATATGCCGACTCTGTCAGATCTATATATACGGTTTTATTCTAATAAATTTTAAATCATAACCAAGAATTTGACCAATAAGTTTTGCTTCCTCATATTTTAAGGTTTTTCTCATTAATTTTTGAGAAATATTTGATTGAGAATAATGTTTTCCTGTTTTCTCAGAAAGTAACTTTGCCAACAACGTTATAGAAATATCACATTCAGCAAGAATTGTTTTTATATCAGTTCTTACACTCATTTTTTGTCCTTTTCTATAATTATATTGACATATATATATTTATAATGTAAACTTCATTATTATATAGGAATAAATATTGTATTATAATAATTAAAATTGTTACATAATTAATAAAGGAGGTAAATAATGAAAAAACATTACGCATTTACACTAGCCGAGGTATTAATAACAATAGGCATAATAGGAGTAATAGCAAGCCTCGTAATCCCGCAATTAAAACAAACAATAGATAATAGAGAATTAGTCTCAAAATATCTTAAAACCCATAATGTATTAACAAATGCATATAAAGAAACAGAAGCAGTAAATACAATTCAATTGTATAAACAAACCCCCGAACGATTTAAAGAACTTTTAGAATCCCACCTGAAACTAACAGCAGGCGATTGTAATCAAGATGTGTGCCTTATGGATGGCTCAAGTTATTCATACGAATGCAACGAAACAGCATGTACCGGAATAATAATAGATACAAACGGAGATAAAAAACCAAATAGCGCAGGCAAAGATCAATATCGAATGCTTGTAACCGACCATGGTTTAATCGCCCAAGGAGAAAGTGAATACTGCGGAACAATAGATGGCGGATTAGATTGCGGAAAATATATACTAACGTATCATAAATTGTTTGACGGATTAATAAACAACTGTGCGGCGTACGAGAACGGACAGTGTTCACAATGCCAGAACGGGTATCAGAACAACGGAACGAGTTGCAAAGATATTAGAGAAAGTACTTGTGATACGTATTCAGGTACCACGTGTACGAAGTGTACGAGTGAGAACCTGCTTGTCGGTGGCGAGTGCATAAGTATGACATCACTAAAATGTGAAGCAAGCGATGACGGAAAAACTTGTAAAACATGTAAGAGTGGAAACTATCTGTCAAGCGGCGGAACATGTGAAACATTGCCGAATAATTGTGATGAAGCAAATGGAAACGGAGTTTGTACTTCTTGTAAGTCAAATTATTATGATATAAGTGGTACTTGTGAGTCAAAACCGTCATTTTGTACAAACATGAATGGTGATAGTAAATGTGTTTTCTCTGATGGTGTTGCCGCAAATCTATACAAAGTTAACGGAAAGTATGTTGCGGATGTTTATACGGAATATGAACCTGTAAATGGAAATTTTGTTGACGGTGCAAAAAAAGCCTGCGAAGATAAGGGAATGAGTCTTCCGGATGCAAAGACACTTTATGATATATTGGCTGAAACTAAATTAACATCACGATTTTATTGGTCATCAACTCTTTATGGGGATTATGATGGTAATCCTGTACCAAGAGATGATAATAACTGTCCTTCGGATTCTCAAACATATGTAGGATTTACTAACCCTAATAATTTATATATTCATTGTCGTTATCAGACTGGGACAATGAGTTCCGAATCAGGTAAGGATTCTTATTATGGTGTATTGTGTGTTCAGAATTAATTTAGAAAAATAACTCGGGCTTAAGGTGAACTGAAACCCTAAAACCGACTTTTTTTTTACTTTGTCCGGTTTTTAGGGTTTCAGTTCATTGAAGTTCCGCCCTATTCTTCTTCTTCTTCTTCTTCTTCAATGCGTTGCACGATTTTCTAATAGGTTTCTGCCCTAATAGAGTTTACTGTATGATATGCTTTTGCTCGGGCAATATTTAGTAACTCTGCTATATCAGTATTTCAAATAAGAAAAACTCTCGGAAATGTTCTATAATTACTTGAATGCATCTAAGAAATTGACATTAACACCTGTTTTTGATGCTTCCATAATCATTCTTCTAAAAGCATTGTTATCGAAAGTCGTTTTATTATTGTTTACCATGACTTCCATTAAATCTAAACTTGCATTTAATTTTTTCATCGCAATATTTCTGTCATTTTCATTAGTTTTAGGATTACTTATTGTCTTTTGTAACGTTTCAACCTGAGCTTTTAGTTCATCCATGTGTATTTCGTTATCAATTACACCTGCTCTAACAGTTGAGTAACTGGTTGCGGAAGATCTGGTAGTAAAATCCGTATATGTACCGGAAGCATATTTTTTCTTAACTTCAGAATCTGACTTGTCGATACCATATAAATCAGACACAGAAGCTTCTCTGTCGCTTAACATTAGTTCTGCAACGGATTTCGGAATATTATCTACTACTGTTGAATCATCAGTAATTGGTAATCCTTTTTCAATTCTTCCGGCATTTCTCCAAACTTCAATAGATGTTTCTCCTCGTAGAACATCATATCCTGTACGAGTTCTTCTAAATGCCGCATCAGTTGCTCTGTTTTGTTCCTCTCCGCTAAAGGCTTGTACTTTGTGTGAGGTTGTTTCAGTTTTCTTTCCGTAATCTCGCGGAACATTCATTGCTGTATCAGGATCAATATGAGGGGTACCGTCAGCATTCAATATACCTTTTGCATGCAAAATTTCATCAACTTCATCTTTAGTCAAATCAGAACTATCTTCTCCTGACAATTTATCTAAAAGTTTTCGCTTAGCATCTTCATCTAATCTGCCTGTACCGCCGGAATTTTTAACGGCCTCCGCAAAATCTTGTTTATCCCTATCTGAAAGACTATGGTTTGCAACATCTTCTCTAATCTTTTCGGCAGTTTTTGCTTTATCAACCAGAGATGGCTGTTCTGATGCGACATGGAATCTTGCGGCTGTATCGTCGGTTTCGCCCGTTTCTTTTTTATATTTTGCAACGGCTGCTTCAAAACCTTCTTCTCCTTTAGGAATTGAATCATCTCCATCGCTATATTTAGGCGTAGAATTTACCTCTGCTAATTTACCTGTAACAACATCGTTTTTGTTTGGATTTGAATCAGGATCCCCAACAGGAACATAAACATGCATTTCTAAATTTCCGTCTTCAAGTCGGTTTGTATTAATTGGTTGTATGTGGTCACTGATTTCGTTGCCTTCTCCGTCAGTAATCATAACGTGTCCGAAAGTATTTCTTGCATCTAACGCAGACATGCCTTCAACATCAGCATCAACTTTTCTTGAATCTTCTCCGTCTTTACGAGTATAAACTACAACGCATCCAGGACCCAGTTTTTTAAGGTCTTCTTCAGTCATTTCTGATGTATCAATTTCCTTAAACCGATTATCTCTGTTTAATAATTCTTCCATTTCATTAGCGTTATGATTGCCTTCAAGTCCAAGAATATCCTTTACGCCATGCGCACAATATCCTGCCCCCTCTGTTGTTTGACCGTATTGGCTGTTTTTTGCGGCATCTGCTATTGCTTTACCCTTGTCTTTATCGTAGGCTTCTTCTAATGTTTCAGTTTTAAATTACTCTTTTAATTCGTTTTCGGTTTCTTTATTGTTAATTACTTGCATTCTGCTATCTGCAGAGTTAGGGTCTTTATTATAGTTTGGATCTTTTGCGAGTTCTTCTGCCCTTGCTTTAGCTTCTGCTTCGTTTTTAGCTTTTTGTTCTTCTTCCGCTTTGGCTTTAGCCTCCGCTTCCGCTTTTATTCTTGCTTCTTCTTCCGCTTTAGCCTTAGCTTCAGCTTCTTGTGCTTCTTGTTGGGCTTGTACTTCTACTTTTTCGAAATTTGTTTGGGAGTCTTGTGCTTTTCCTGCATCGGTATTAGCAGTTCCTCTATCAACTCCGGCTTTCTGTTCGGCATTATCTCGCGCAAGAGTAAATCCATCAAGCTTTGATGTTGCCGCTTGTAATGCCAAAGCGGCATTTTGAGCATTTCTGTCCGCTGCTCCTGCCTCAGTAGTTTGTTCATCTACTTCACGTTGCTTTGCTTCCAGTTCTTGCGTAAACTGTTCTATTTTTTTATTTGCCGCTGCGATTGCATTTTCGTCATTTCCCGCTTCTTGTAATTCTCTTTGAGCATCCGTTATCTTACTGCCAAGTCCTCTCAACTCGGTTGTAAGATTTTGAAGTTTGGTTTGAGCTTCCGTATTCTTTTTTGTCGCTGTATCATTTTCTGTTACAGATTGTGCATGTTGAGGAGTAAACTCTGTCAGTTGCTGAGTTTTTTCTTTGAAAAAAGTTTCGGAACCATCAGCTATTTTTCCGGAATTTGCTGCCACGTTTGCGGCTTGTTCGGCGGCTTTTCTTGCTGCCTCTACATTCGGATTGTTGTTTACATTAAAATATTCTGACATAAATTTATCCTTCTTATAACAAAATTTTTATCGGAATATAATACTATTTTCTTTAATATATTTAATGTTTTTTAACATCTTTTAATCTTAAACTCTCTTTTTATTTTTTAAGTTCGTCTTTGATGTTTTCCTTGATTTTGTCGGGCTTAAATTCATCTTTAACATATTCGATTTTTGCGTTGTTCTTCAAATTAACAATCAAATCGTCCAACAGTTTTACTTGCTTTTCCGTAATCAAATACTGTTTAATATCATCTTTTGCCTTGTCAAATGTTGTTTTTGATGCTTTTGCCCTATCTTTTACAATTATTATGTGATATCCGTAATCACTTTGTACCAAATCACTTACTTTATTCGGTTTTAATGCAAACGCAGCCTTTGAGAAAGGCTCAACCATATCTTCATAAGCAAAAAATCCTAAATCTCCGCCCTTTTGACCGCTGGCAACATCTTCAGAGTGTTCTCTTGCATATTGTTCAAACCCTTTCGGATTATTTTTTACCTGTGCCAAAAGTTTTTCTGCCTCAGCTTTCTTAGCTGTCATTTCTTCCTGAACCTTTTTGGCAATTTCTTCTTTTGACAAACCGCTGTTTGCCTTGTCTGACGCAATTAGTCTTTCGATTTCTTTAGGATTTGCCGAAATCAAGATGTGTGATGCTCTGACTTTTTCAGGGGTTTTAAATTTATCCGGATTTTCTTTGTAGAATTTTTTAACTTCCGCGTCAGAAACTTCCACTTTACCGAGCATGGCTATCAATTTTTTCATTTTTAATTCATTGTTTAAGTCTTTTTTGAATTTTTGTTCGGAAATTCCGTTTTCTTTTAACACTTTTTGTAATTGTTCTTTAGAACCGTATCTGTCAATAATATCTTTTAGTGCAGCTTCTTCTTCCTCCGCGCTTACGGTAATTTGACGTTTTGCAATTTCCTGATTAAGAAGTTCCCGAACAATCAATTCGTTAACAATTCTGTCTTTCATAATGAAGAAAATTGGGTTTTGTCTGTTAATTTGATTGTTTGTCATAGCACCTAATGTTTCATCAAATTGTGCTTCCGTAATCGGTTTGTCATTGACAATTACAATAGCATCTTTGCCCTTAAAACCGCATCCTGTTAATAAAATTGCGGAAATCGCCGCTGTTGCCAAAAGTTTTTTTGTATTCATTTAATTTCTCCCGTTTTTGTATTCATGTATAACTTTATGAATATAATAAAACAAATCACTCAAAATGTTAAATAATTCTTCAAAATTAATTATACGATTGTTTATCAGTAAAATGGAATTACCCTCTGTGCAAGAGTTTGGAGCAGGTGTAAACTTAATGTATTTTAATATATCCAACGGTAATTGCTGTCTGATAATTTGATATTCAGCTTTGTGAAAAGGCGTATAAATTCTTATTTCGTTCATTGTTTCACGTATAGAAACGATTTGTGCATCTGTTGCAAGTAACCTTATTCTAATTAACTTGATTAGATTCTCAACACTTTCGGGAATTTTTGAAAATCTGTCTTTCCACTCTTGAACAATATAATCAAGTTCAGTTACGCTTTTTACATCTGCAAGCCGTTTATACTCAATCATTTTTTGTTCTTTAGACCCTACCCACTCATCGGGAATAAACGCTGTCACATTTATATCAACAATGGTCGGAATCGGTTCTTTTTCCTTATCTCCTTTTATTTCGTTTACCGTTTCTTCAAGAAGTTGGCAATACGTATCAAATCCGACATTTATCATGTGTCCGTGTTGTTTTGTTCCCAATATGTTCCCGACACCACGGATTTCAATATCACGCAATGCAATTTGATATCCGCTTCCAAGTGTTGTAAATTCTTTTATTGCATTAAGCCGTTTTGTTGCATCCGGGGTCAATAGTTTATTGCGGGTGTAAAGACAATAACAATACGCCTGACGTTCGCTTCTGCCGACTCTGCCTCTAAGTTGATATAATTGTGCAAGTCCGAATTTGTCCGCATCATGGATAATCATTGTGTTTGCGTTTGGAATATCAAGTCCCGATTCAATTATTGTTGTACACAACAATACGTCAAATTCACGATTAGCAAAATCCGTCATAATGTTTTCAAGTTCAAGTTCGCTTAATTGTCCATGTCCGACTCTTATTCGTGCATTCGGTACAATTTGCTGAAGTTTTTGTTTCATTTCCAAAATAGTTTCTATTTTGTTATAAAGATAAAAAACTTGTCCGTCCCTGTCCAATTCGTGCATAATGGCATTTTTAACCATTGTTTCGTTAAATTCTCCAACAAGAGTTTTAACTTGCAAACGGTTTTGCGGAGGGGTGTTAATTACGCTCATGTCTTTTATTCCCGATAGTGACATGTAAAGTGTTCTCGGAATAGGTGTTGCGGACATCGTAATTATATCAATATTTTCCTTTAATTCTTTTAATTTTTCTTTGTGACGTACTCCAAATCTGTGTTCTTCGTCAATAATCAACAGCGCAAGATTTTTTATGCAAATATCTTTTTGTAAAAGTTTGTGGGTTGCTACAACTACGTCACAAGAACCTTGTGCAAGTTGAGCGAGGATTTCTTTTTGTTCTTTTCCTTTTTGAAATCTCGAAAGCAGACGAACATTAACGCCGAACGGTTTAAAACGTTCTTCAAAAGTTTGATAATGCTGCATTGCAAGTATAGTCGTAGGGACAATTATTGCTACTTGCTTTCCTGACGCAACGGCTTTAAATGCGGCACGGATTGCAACTTCCGTTTTACCAAATCCGACATCTCCGCAAACTAACCTGTCCATCGGACTTTCCTGTTCCATGTCAGCCTTAACATCCAGTATCGCTTTCATTTGGTCAGGCGTTTCCGTATATTCGAACGCATCCTCCATTTCAACCTGCCATGGCGTATCTTCTTCAAATTTTATCCCTTTTGCTATTTTGCGTTTTGCATAAAGGCGCAACAAATCATAAGCAATTTTTTCGACTTCTTTTTTTACATTGGATTTTGTGCTGTCCCAGTCTTTGCCGCCCATTCTCGAAATTCTCGGACGCAAAGTCCCCGAACCTCGATAACGGCACAATAGGTTAATCTGTTCCGCCGGCATGTGGAGTTTGTCTTTATTTGCGTATTCTATCGTTAAATAGTCTTTTAATTGTCCGTCAATTTCTTGTTGGGACAAACCGCGATAAATTCCTATTCCATGTATTGTATGAACAACATATTCGCCCTCTTGAATATCGTTTATGCTTTCAATGTATTCGGGTTTTTCTTTAAAATAAGATTTTTTTGAGCGTATAATGTCTTTTGAACGTTTGTTAAACAACTCTCTGTCTGTTATTAAAATCATGTTTAAATCTTTTATCACAGAGCCTTTGGCCGAAATACTTTCTTTAATTTCATAGTTTGATATTCCGTTTTTATAAAGAAGTTCCTCTACACGTTTCGGAAAGTCTGTGGATATTATAATTTCGTAGTCGGGATATTTTTTTAACTCCGCTATTGCAGCCTCAAAACCGTTGATGCCAAGCCCTTCGGAATTTAAATCTATACAATCGTCAAAATCAAAGTCTAAAAAATTATTGAGTCCGATTTTTTGTTTACCCTGAATTTGAGAGAGAAAATCCTCGCGCTCAAAATGATTTTTTGTTTTAATTTCATAAATCAATCCCATTTTTAGGTTTTCAAGATATTGTTCCTGATAATTTTTTTCTATAAGTTCAAATTTTGAAAGAATTTCCGAAAATTCATCAAACACAACAATATAGTCATCCAAATAATCAAAAATACTCACTAATTTATCATTAAAATAACTTTGATAAACATTTATACCCTCAAAATATCCGTTTTCTTCCACCGTAAACGGAAGCTTTACATTTTTATCATAAATAAATTTGTATATGGGAACAACACTTGCAACTTCCGTCTTTTTAATGCTTCGTTGAGTTTCGTTATTAAAAAAACGCAAATCAACAATTTCATCTCCCCAAAGTTCAATTCTCAAAGGGTTTTCATCCAAAGAAAAAATATCTGCGATATCTCCGCGGATTGAAAATTCTCCGATATCGCTTACGGTTGTAGATTTCTTGTAGCCCAAATCAACGAGTTTTTGTGATAATTGTTTCAAATCAATTTCATCGCCGATTTTAAAAGTCAGGCTGTTAGCTTCAAAAAAGCTTTTGACCGGAAATTTTTCAAGCAAGGTTTTTATCGGAGAAATGACTATATCCGGTTTTGAGTTTAAAATCTTTATTTGAGAGGCGTAATCATAAAGATTAGGACTCATTGTTTCATAAAGCGAAAGATTTTGAAAGGGTAAAACTTCAACATTAATATCAAAAAGTTTTTTTAAATCGTTTTGATATTTCAGGGCATTTTGTTCATCATTTACAATGAACAAAATTTTCTTGTCGGTAATTTTTTTAATTTCTTTTAAAGAAAGTAAACGAGAAAATGTCGTCAAACCTGTAATTACAAAAGATTTTCCGTTGACGACATTTTTTTTGAATTTAAAATAATCTTTAAAATTTTTAAAACTCATTACTGCTTAACATTAGGACTTTCGTACTCAATGCCCAAATCTTTAAGTGCTGTGATAAAATGTTCGGCACATGCTTTTTGCACATCCGGCGGAACAACCCTCAAAAGTTCAACCGTCTTTGAAATAACAGGATCGGCATCGTACCAGCGATTTCCGTTAACGGGTTTAACCATTTCATAAAATCTGTCAATCGCTTCTTTTGATACTTTTTCTTCTAATTTGTTTAAGAAGATTTCAGCCTGCGAACGTAACTCGTCCTGATAATTTCTTAAAAGTTCCACAACTTCCAATAATAGCGGGTCGTGGTCATACCATCTTTTATATGTGGGACTCATTGTATAATCCTTTCACGTTGTCAATAACCTTTTCTCTTTCGATTTTACCGCCTAAGGCTCTGATTTTTTCTTCGAAATTTTCATAGCCTCTGTCGATATGATAAATATCATCAATGGTTGAAGTTCCGTCTGCCATTAATCCTGCAACGGCAAGTGCCGCACCGGCTCTCAAATCGCTTGCTTTAAGACTTGCTCCGGTTAGTTTTTTAACCCCTTTAATAATAGCATGGTTTCTTTCCTGATGAATTTCCGCGCCCATTCTGCGCAAGTCAGGGACTTGCATGAATCGGTTTTCATAAAGGCTTTCGGTAATAATTCCAACGCCGTCGGCAGTAGTTAAAAGTACCATTGCCATTGATTGCAAATCAGTCGGAAAGCCCGGATACGGCTGTGTTACAAAGTTAATCGAGTTTAGTCTTCCGCGACATGAAACCTCAATCGCTGTCGGTTCAATAAGTTTTATGTGTGCACCCATTTTTAATAATTTATCGTTAAAGAAAGTCAGGTGTGCGGGATGAATATCTTTGATAATTGCTTTACCTTTTGTAGCTACAACCGCTGTCATGTAGGTTCCAGCCTCAATTCTATCGGGAATGGTTGTATATTCAATAGGATGAAGTTGGTTTTGTTTAACTCCGTTAATAATAATTTCAGAAGTACCTGCCCCTTGGATATCCGCACCCATAGTGTTTAAGAAGTTTGCAAGGTCAACGATTTCGGGTTCTTGCGCCGCATTTTGAATTCTTGTTGAACCTTCTGCCAAAACAGATGCAAGCATTAAGTTTTCTGTTGCGCCGACAGACGGAATGTCCAAATAAACATCAGCACCTTTCAAACGTGCAGCGTGTGCGGAAACATAGCCGTTTTCAATTTTAATTTTTGTACCGAGAGCTTCTAAACCTTTGATGTGGAAGTCAACGCGCCTTTCACCTATAGCACATCCGCCCGGAAGTGCAACTTTTGCCTCTTTGCATCTTGAAACAAGCGCACCCAAAATGATAAATGAGGCTCTCATTTTTGACACAAGTTCATATTTTGCGGTGACATCGGTAATATCAGTTGCATCAATAGTAACAGTTTTTGTAGTTTTATCGTGAGTAATTTTTGTCCCTAAAGACTCAATAACACTCAACATAATTTCAACGTCTGTCAAATTCGGAACATTGTGAATAATAGTTTTTCCTTTTGCAAGGATTGCTGCAGCCATTAATTTTAGTACGGAGTTTTTGGCTCCGCCTATTGAAACTTCACCTTTTAGAGGGTTTCCGCCTTTTATAATTAATCTTTCTTCTGACACGATAACTTACCTTTTGACACTTCTTCCTAATTATAATACTACTATAGTTTTATCTTGTAAATAGTTTATTTAGTGTAGATTAAAAAGAATTTAAAATAATTTTGCGAAAAAGATTATCGGTATAAAGTATGGAGTTAATAAAGGAGGGTGACTATTTGATTTTTTCGTCACCCTCTATTTATTAATTACTTCATTATTATACAACATGTCTCAAAAAAATTAAACAACTTCTCGAGAGTAACGAAACGGACAAGTTTAGAATTTTTAGTCATTTTTTACACTTGTGGGGGTTATCTCCTCTTTTATCCGCAAAAATTAAACTTTTGGACAATAATTCAAACTGTTTTTTAGCCTATTTAGAGAATTTATTTTAAACAATTAAGTATAAAAATATTCGTATGAGCGAAAACAGAAGTTATACGGAATGTTCGGTTAATGGAATTTGCTCCATTGACAACGCAATTTCATCATTGCATGAAATTGTGCTTTTACATATCAAAAATTTGGCGTTTTATATTCTAAAACTCAAAGAATACGGAATTACAAATGATTTAATCAGAGACGATATTACAAAAATTTTGTACGGAATTTTTATCAACGCCGCATACTCAGAATCCGAATATAAAAATATTATTCTTAAATTGGATAAATATTCTTCTCAATCTTTGTTTTTATACGAAAAATATTGTAGAGAAAACGGAATTGAAATTGAAAAACCGAATAAAAAACTTAAAAAGACTTACAAACTTGCCGATGCAATAAAAGACGGCGAAAAAAAATCATTAAAAAAATATAAATCTCTTACCCCGGAACAAAAAAACACTTACGAGATTATTTATTTTCTTTGTCGTTCGATAACGGTCAAGTTGATAGAATTACAACGACTCGGTGTTGATTGCAAAGACGCTTACTACTCGGTTCTTTCTATAATGAACGCTTGCGAACTAAACGGTTTTTGTTTCGATAATATACGCGAAATTTTTGAACAAAGCATAGATGTCTATCACGAATTGATAAAACTTATTTTTGCGACAGAAAAGAAACTCTTTGGAAAAATCCAAGAGGCAGACGTTGATATGTCAACGTTTGAGGGAAAATCCATACTCGTTTCGGGTTCGGACTTAAAGGCACTTCAGTCCATTTTAGAACTCACAAAAGGGACAAGCATTAACGTCTATACCCACGGATTTGATATGCTTGTCGCACACACTATGCCGGAACTTTCAAAATATGAAAATCTTAAAGGTCATTTCAGTTCTGACAGACACAATTACATTGCCGATTTTTCAATCTTTCGGGGTCCGATTTTAATGAGTCGAGTATATATGGAAAATGTTGATTTTCTCTACAGAGGTCGTTTATTTTCGCAGGATCCTTATGTTTCACGCGGAATTTCAAAAATAGTTGACGGCGATTTTACCCCGTTGATAAAGGCAACTACACAGGCGTTTGGGTTCAAAAAATATAACAAACGCAAGTTTCTTCATGCAGGTTTTGATGAAGACAAAATTTTAAAGTACACTGATGAAATCTTGGAAAAAGTTAAATCCGGCAGAATTAAAAATCTTTATGTAATTGGGATTTGTAACTGCGAACAAAGCAATGAATATTACAAAACATTGCTTGAAAATTTGCCTGAACGTTCCTTTGCGTTTTCGTTCTCTTACGACAAAAGCGCGGAAAACATTTACCATATAAATTCTTATTACGACGGGCGTATTTTTCTGAAGATTTTTCGAAACATCGAAGAGTACAAAGATAAAAATATTTCCGTGTTTATGACGCAAGGTGACAGATATACCGTAGCGAATTTACTTTTGGTTAAGAAACTTGGATTTAAGCACGTGTTTTCCGACAATTTTCCTGACAACATAATTGCACCGCACACAAAGCAGATTTTAGAAACAAAATTTGACATCAATTTTGTAACGGACGCAAAATCAGATATTGCCAAAACTATGTGTTAAAAATCCTGTCGCCGGCATCGCCCATCCCCGGAACGATATACCCGTTTTCGTTAATTCTTTCATCAATAGCCGCAGTGATAATTTCTACATCAGGATATTTACTTTGAATATTTGCAAGCCCCTCAGGTGCTGCCATAATACAGATTACTTTAATATTTTCTTGCGGAATTTTCTTATCCGTATAGAGTTTTATCGCTTCGATAAGAGAATTACCTGTTGCGAGCATAGGATCGGTAATTAAGATGTGGAATTTTTCGGGATTTGGTGCGTCCATAGGAACTTTATTATAATACCAAACAGGTTTTAATGTTTTTTCATCGCGATACATACCAATGTGTCTTATGCAGGCTTGCGGAAGAATATCTATTGCCTCGTCGGTAAAAATAAGTCCTGCACGTAAGATTGGAGAAATAATCAAGTTAATATCGGGGTCAATAGTTTTTGTTTTAAACTTCATTAAAGGTGTTTCAACAATAGTATCAACAAGTGGCAGAGATTTTGCCGCTTCGTATAGAAGAACTCTTGTAATTTTTCTGGTTGCAATTCTAACACCTTGAGAGTCTGTATTTTTGTTTCGCATTGTACAGAGATTTAACAAAATTACAGGATTTTCGACCAAATTAATTTTATCCGTATTTAGTTTTTCTAAAGTCTTTTCCATAAGTTCTCCTATTCTTCAGTTTTATTAATTAAATCTTTTCTAAACATTATATTAGCACGATTAATCAAATTATCGCTACTGTTTTTTACATAGTTAACATCTTTTTGTATAACGCCCAATTTTGACATAAAATTAGATGTGGTATAAGTAATTTCGGAAATATCATCGAACATTTTATAAATTAAAGCCAAGGCATCGCGAATTTTTTTAGGCGGTTGGGCAATAATAATATCAGTGGATTTTGTATCTGTATTTTCCGGCGGATAGAGTTCCAAGGATTTTGACCCGCCAAGCCCGTAAAATTCAACTGTAGCAATCGTATTAAGAGGAAGTTTGACATCCTTATCCGTAATTAAAAATTTCAGTAACACTCTGTCATCAATAATTTTAATATCCTTAATATACCCGATTTGGATACCCATAAACTTAACGGGAGAACCGATAATTAATCCGTCGACATCGGGTAAAAATATTTGATAGAGGGTGTTTTTTTTAGAATTTTCATAATTAAAAAATAGTATACCTCCTGCGATTGAACAGATAACTGCTAACCAACATATTGCTTCAATTATCCAGAAGAAATGTTTTTTCATAACATGATTATACCAAAAAAATTACAAATAGCACAGTGGGTTTCACCCAAGAACTAATGATACCTATGGAGTGGATAGAAATCTTGATTATGCGGCAAAGAAAGGGATTGAACAATACAAATATCGTTGGGACGGAACCGAAAATATGTTGAGGAATGATTTCGGGTATGGTTGCCGTGCTAATGGAGTACAAATATACTGTACCGCATTAATTAAATATCACGGATGGAAGATTACTGACGATTAACCGTTTAAGTTTAAAAAGCCATTTCAAAACAAAAGGCAGTCACCCGAACTGCCTTTTTATTATTAAATGAAAGGATCTGAATGAAAAAAGGAGACACCCGGATTTGAACCGGGGATAAAAGCTTTGCAGGCTTCTGCCTTACCACTTGGCCATGTCTCCACAAATCCATATTCATAGTACTTTACACATAATAAATTGTCAACCCCCATTATGAGAGCCTGCATAATGAGAAAATTGAAGGGAAAATTAATAAAAACAGCATAAACAAAAGAGGGTGACTAAAAAGTTTTGTCAGAATTCAAGACGGTCTAAAAGGATGTGGAGCTCCACATTTTTAATTCTTTGTGATTGGCCGGAAGAAAAGATACTAAAAGAAATAACAACAAATTTTACAGATGATTTATTAGAGAAAACAGAGAAATTGTCCGGATGTTTATAAACTCTATAACCTTTGAACCTATTGAAAGAGCGGTATGTGTAGAGTTCAATAAAAATCCAATTAGAACATTTTTGGAAAACCTACAAAAAGCTAAAAATATGGAAGTATCTACATTTGATACTTCCATGAAAATGGTTGCGGGAGCTGGATTTGAACCAACGACCTTCGGGTTATGAGCCCGACGAGCTACCAGACTGCTCCATCCCGCGCTATTCATACCTATATATTAATACCTAAATATTAAAAATCAAGTACTTTTTTTATTTTTTAAATTTAATATTTTAAGATGGGCATGTCATTAAAACTTACCCATCTTAAAATATTTTTAATTTCCAATGTTTTCACTACCATATATTAAGTATGAATTTTGACCTGCAGGAAATGTATATTGGATTCGTTCATCCCAAGTCGCAGATGGCGCAAAATATAGTAAATCAAAATTTCCTCCCGGATAAAGCTCTATATAAGAGCCATCAGCAAATTTTAATATAGGACTACGGTTTCCATTATAAGGTTCAATAGTGTATTCTTCGCTAAAATATGGTGCAAGATAATTATTAAAAAAAGTTAACAAAGCATTATAGGTATCTTCATTAGAATTTCCTGTTTTAAAGTTTTTATAGCTTTCCCAATTTGGTCCATTAAGATTACTCATACTCTCTTGTATAATATTACTTAATTTATCCTCAAAATTTTTATTATCTGTTTTATACGCCAATTCTCGATTTATCGTACAATTTGAGCCGCTATTATAAGCATAAAAACCATCGTTACACGTTTGGCACTTTTCCCCGTCATAAACAGAACAGTTTTCAACGTAACCTTTTGCACACGTTCCGTTTTCATCGTGATAATCGCTGTTACACTCCGTGCAGCTTACACCGTCCGATGTCTGACAGTGTAAAGATGTTTTGCTTACGCACTCATTGTCTACAAGTAAGTTTTCCGTTGTACACTTCGTACACGTAGTTCCTGAATAGGTAGCACATGTGTTTTCTCTGATGTCTCGACAACTGCTCCCGTTGTTTTGATACCCGTTCTCACATTGTGAACACTCTCCGTTATC
>JAFUZZ010000156.1 GCA_017476325.1 bacterium
ACCCTTGCGTCAAATAAACAGACCCTGATGTCTAACGACGACAGGCTTACACAATTTTTGAAGATGCTGAACCGAGTGACAAAGGGAACATCTGAGCCCAATTTGTCAGGGATGCTGAAACAAGTTCAGCATGACAAAAATTGGTTCGCTTTGTCACAAGTTCAGGGTGACAGTGTATTGGCAAAACACAGGGGCTTTACTCTCGCTGAAGTCTTAATCACATTGGGCATTATTGGTGTTGTTGCGGCACTTGCAATTCCGACACTAATCTCAAACAACAATAAACGTATTGTTGAAACAAGACTTGCTAAATTTTATTCAACTATGAATCAGGCAATAGAACTTTCCGAAGTCGAAAACGGTCCGAAAGAAAAATGGGATAATCTTAAGGATAATCCATCCGAATGGTTTAGAAAATATTTAGAACCCTATGTAAAAACTTCCAAAGTAGATTATGGTGATACTGTTTCTGTTTATTTCCATGATGGTAGTCTTGTACGTTTTGGTTCTACAGGTTGGAATTTTTACCCGCAGGCCAAATCTTTTGATAAAGATAATGCCGTTGCCGGAAAAGATGTTTTTAATTTCTTGTTTAATCCTGCTTATGCATCGAATGAGCCGGAATATAATATTAGGGCAAAGAAATATCATATTGGTAAGGGACTTGAGCCATACATGTATGACTGGAATGGAGAATATGAGTATTTAAAGACAAGTCCTCATTATGGCTGTAAACAAGAAAATGTAACTTATGTACAGGCTTACTGTGCAAAATTAATTCAAGAAAACGGTTGGAAAATCCCTGACGATTATCCGTTCAAGTTCTAGGTTAGGATTTTCCTTTATAGGCTTGACCTTTTAACAAAATCCGACTATTATAAGTTACTACTATATAATAGTCGGATTTTTGTCTTAAATGTATATAAAACGCACATTACAAGATAGAGTAAAAAATATAAGTAACCAATTTAAGGTGCTTTTGATAACAGGAGCAATAAACGGTGCTATTTTTGAAACATTTGTTATTTCCGAAATCATAAAAAGCTACAGGCATAATTTGATATAGCCAAATATTTATTATTACCGTGATAAGGATAAAAAAGAAATTGATGTTATAATTGAGCAAAACGGAAAGCTTTATCCGATAGAGATAAAAAAGAGTGCAAGTCCTAATAAAAAAATATTATAAAATAATCCCTAAATCCAAAAATACGGATTTAGGGATTAGCTTTTTTAAAGATAAAATTATTTAATCAATGTCGGAATTTTCATATTCATCAATCATACATTCAAGATAATCCGGCATTACTGTATTTTCGGCAACTGCAATTTCTTGCAAACCTTTTTCTAAAAGTTTTAACTGCTTAGATTTTAAATCATCAGAAGCCTCAACAATATCTCGTTTATTGTAGATTTCCATTAATTTAATACAATTTTCGCTTGGAGCACTCACTTCGCTTACTTTTTCCTGAATATCATAACTTGCCCAATCATCGGGAAGTTCATCAACCGTTGTGAATTCTCCGTTTGGAGCCAAACGCTTATCGACCTCTTTTTCGAGAACTTTCTGAACGTATTTTTTCTGACTCAAAAAACGACAAGGAATAATAATTTCCGAACCGATTACCTCTTCGGGGTCACGTTTTTCATATTTTTTGAAAATTTCAGCCGCAATTTTTAAATGCTCAAGCTCCATTTCCAAAAACATTTCCCAAATCTTTTTAATGTCGGCATCAGTCTCATCTTCAACACAGGTATAATAATTACAAACCTCCGTAAATTCGTGAATTAAAAACTTCTCAAACATAGATTCCGCAGGGTCAATTAAAGATTCATACATAGAAACGTGTTCTTCCTCAACATCTTTAATTTCCGCGTAAGTTTCTCTTAAAACATGGTCTCCGTACATAAACCCATGCTCGGCATAGAAATTATGAGTCTGTTGTTCTCCCGACAAAACAGTCAATATATTAACTTTAGTTTGCGGAGTTGCCACATTTTTATCGTAATGTTTTCTAAGTCTTAAACTATTACAATTATGATGAAACTGTGTCGGACGTCCGACAATAACATCAGTTTGTCCTTGTACAATGTCACTCGGTTGAATGCCCTCCGTCATGTAGGCAAATTGAGAATATCTGTAAAGGTGGTCAAAATCTTCCAATAAACCAAAGTCAAAAGTCTCTTTGACATATTTATCAGGTTCGTTTTGAGCAAGCCATGCCGTCAAATCTACGGCAACCTGTTCGTAAGCAAGCGTTGTTTCCAAAACCGATTGATCTGCCGGATCAAGCCAATTTGCGGTCATCTGTTGGGTATTCTCAATTCTTCCGATTTTTGTGATAAGGTTTTTATCCTCCATATCGGGCAAATATCTCATTAATTGATGTTTAAACCCCCAGGCTTCAACCTCAATACCGTTCATCAAAATTTGACGTGTTCTTGTGTAACAATCAACTTTAGTTTTGTTGTACGGATTTGATACAATTTCATGCCAGTTTCTCATTTGTTTTTCAAGCGGCATACCTTTTTCTTTTAAAGCATTAAAACTCATCTCTGTTACCTTTCTGTAATCTTTTTTACAAAAAGATAATATAACGCTCAAAGAAAATTTAAATTAGTCATCAAGGTAAATATAAGGCCAATTAAACATCTTTTGTTTTAGCGTTAGATATTGAAGATGAGACAAAGCTAACAGTACTTGATGCAGCAGAGGTATGGGCACTAACCGATTTAGAAAAATCCCATTCTCCGGTTTCAACGCCTTTTTTAATATCTTCAGCAGTTGCTTTTACGGCACCTCCTGTTTCTTGAACCAGTTTACCGACTTGTTCTATTTTCTCGCCGACATTACTGTTTGAACCTCCTTTAGAGGCTGCTTCTTTAACCTTTTCCGCCGCAGAAACTATTTGACCGACACCTACAATACCATCACCAACGAGAGTTATAACCTCGCCTGCAGTTATAAATCCGTCCGCAACAGTACAACAATCTGACGAATCATCTTCGACATCGTCGCTTGTATCCTCAACATTTTTTTGCGATGTTTCTATTGTATTTTTGCTGTTTTGTAATTTTTGTACGTTACTATTTATACCATTCGTTAAGCCTTGATTTTCAGACCTTAAAGAATTTGCCTGATTTTGTAAATTTGATAACTGTCCTGAGACCTCAGATTTTTCGGTTTGGAAAGCAGTCATATTGTCTTGAGCGGCTGTCAATGCCTCTCCCAAATCACCTTGTTCCTTCGTAAGAATCCCCAGTTCCTTCTGCAGAGTATCATTTTTGATGCCAAGTTTATCGCATTCGTCCTTAACTCTTTGGTAATCAGGATCATCCTCATCCATTCCTTCAAGTTCGTGCTGTTTGTCTTCAAAATCGGCTTTCTTTTCTTCAGCTTCAGTTCGTTTAAGCTCTAACTCTTCTGTTTTTTTGTCAAATGCCTCCTGTTTTTCATCTATTATATCTTGAAGAGCTTGTTCTTGTTCCGCACTAAACTCAGTATTGAGTCTGTTTTGAAGCTGTTCCATTACAGGATTATTAGTGTCAAACCATTGACCGATTTCATCTTGTCGGGACATTTTCGTTTGATTATCAGCATCAAGACCTTCAGCGATATCCTGTTCAGAAGTTATTTTATCAATTTCGGAATCGACATCACCTGATTTTGTGGTGATTTCATCAGCAAAGTCGGTTTGCATTTGCGTACCTTCTTGAATAGCTTGCTGCCCGCTGCTATTTGCCGAATTACCCTCCGAAATAGCATTCGCTGCATCAATTCCGTCTACATCATAAGAATCCGTATATCTTGAAAGCGTTTCATTATTAAAATTATAAGTACCGGCAGAACCTCCCACGGAACCTGAGCCACCGCCCGTATTTCCGCCGGGACCATAAACATTATTCCTTGTATTTACTCCGCCAATATCCATGCACAAATCCTTTTATACTAGTTATATTATCGGCTTAAAAACTCAAATCTTTAATAAATAATTTAATTATATATAATTTTACATGATTTTTTGATAGTAAAGAGGGTGACTAATATTATGTAAAATTGTATATAGTTTCCATTAATTAATTATTTATTTATAACCAAGCGGCAAGGAATTTGACCGCACAAAAGAGCATCTTTAGGAACGGAAGTACAATAATTTTTTGCCTGAATTTGTATCCCGCTTTTGCATATAGCATTTCTGAAGGACAATTCATTTCCTGCCCAATACCAACTGCTTATACCGTTTTGAGTCCTCAAATATTTATAACCGGCAGAAAGATATTTAACATCATCCGCCGCTACCCCTGACGGTAAAACTTCTCCAAACATATTTACAAGGAATGTAACAACATCATCATCTAATGTTCCGTTTCTTCTCTCCCCGTCAATATCCACGTATATTATATAAAAAGGACTTATTTCGGCTAACTGTTCCCGTCTGGTTTTAATTTCCTGATTTATTGTGTTTAATGAACTTAGATAATCTTCCGCCGCAGGGTTAAGTTCACTTTTTGAAGTTTCGTAAGTTCTGATTTGTGCAACCAAATTTCTTGCGGTTTGAGCGTTAGATGTTGTATCCGCTTGCAATTCTCCGCCAAAATTATAAAACCTTGCCCCGTTTCTTAAAACAAAATTAGGAGCAGAAGTTTTAAACTCATTTGTTGCCGCACTACAATTACTGCCTATAACATTAAAATCATCTTTCAAAGCCGTACACAACTCCTCGCCGGAAAGAATTATCCCTTTATCTGCAACATAATTTCCGACCCCGGTTTTCAAAAGATTAAATACGGCGGCAGTCATACTTGAATTTGCCGTCTTATTAACAACAAGCCTTGCCCCCGCAGTGATTATACTTGCAATCACTCCAAAAAGAACAAACACAATTAAAACTTCAACTAAAGTAAATCCTTTTTTGCCGTTCATAAAAACTCCAAATTATTTATTTTCCGTAGGACTTTGCAATAAATTACTCATATAAGTGTCACTTAGTTGTATTTTTCCGTCATATCTGACCAAAACATGAAATTTATCGGGTTCCGTACAAGATACGCTGTTATATTCACAGTTTGGCTCTCTGTCCCCGTTAACATCTGCTGTTATTTTTGTCGAATAACCTGTATAAACAGTACCGTTAGCATTGTTAAATTTTATGTTTTCTATTTTCCAAGCAACTCCGTCCGATGTTTTTGCACTGCAGGTTGAAAAATCTTCGCTGACAGTATTTATGGCGTCTATAAAATAATAGCAGAATTTATCAGCACCTGCGGCAGCAGAATCAACGGTTGCGGCACTTTTTGCAAACCCCAAATCAATATCGGGATAAATTTTGTCGTCATTTATCATTGAATAAACAACCTTTTCGATTGTATTGTAAGATTTTCTTAATAGCACTTTTTGTTCTTTTGGTGAATTTTTTGCCAAAATAGGAATCATTATTGCATACATAACCGCAATAACAGACAAACACACAAGAACTTCCGCCAAAGTAAAACCATTTTTTATTTTCATTTCACTCATTCTCCATCACCTTATAATTTCTTTCTTTCATCAATGTAGGACTCAGCAACGGAATCGTTTGATATCTTAACCTTGCCGTCGTAACGAATTCCAAAAATAAAAGTATCCGGCTCGGCACATCCGCAGGTATATCCTGTCGGTTTATACGTTGCACATTGGGTATTAGACAAACAATTAGGACTCTTTTCTCCGTTAACATCAACAATAATTTTATTATCATAATTGGATGAAGCCTCAACAAATGTCGCAGGATAAATAAACCAAAGAATATCGTCCGTTGAGTAAGCAAACTTTTTTGTTCCGTTTTCATCATTATTCGGACACCCGAAATCTTCCTGAACATTTAAAGACTCTTTAAACCAATAACAGAACTTATTTTTCGTTCCCTCGGTTGAAATCGGCGTCATATCGGCAAACCCGTCAACAGACGAGTAATATCCGCTTTCGCCGGCCATATAGTTAACAACATATTCCAATGTTGAAAACGCTTTTCTGAACCTTGCTCCTATCGCGTCAGTAGGTTTTTTTCGTAAAATCGGCAAAAGAACCATCATCAAAACAGAAATAATCGCAAGCGTTATCAACAGTTCTGCCAAACTAAATGCTAAATACTTGCGATTATTTTTATCCACTTTTGTTCTCCGATACCTTTAACCGTTTACATAATAACACATAAATCACGTTAAAGAAAGAGCAATTCTTCTGTCATCAAGATTAATTTTTACAATCTTTGCTTTAACAGTATCTCCGAGCCCGAATTTTGTTCCGTTTTGCTTTTCATACTCTTCAACTTCTTTTTGAGACAGCAATGCTTCAACGCCGGAGAAGATTTCCAAAAAGACTCCAAAAGGCTTTATTCTTGTGACTGTTCCTTCAATAACATCATCTTCGTGAAGTTTATCTTTTGCGGCAATCCATGGATCTTCCTCAAGGGATTTAAGACTCAAACTAATTCTGTCTTTGTTTTTATCGACCGTAATGACCTCAACATCAACTTTGTCCCCGAGTTTAAGCACATCGCTCGGATGTTCAACCCATTTCCATGACATTTGAGAAAGCGGCAATAATCCGTCAACGCCGCCAATATCAACAAACGCACCAAACTCTGCGATACGAACAACACAGCCTTTAATAATCTGTCCGACTTCAATTTGTTCAAAGACATTCTTTTTCGCATCCAAATCCAAATCGGAATGAACTTTTTTATTAGACAGAATAAAGCTTTCTTTTTCCGCATCAAGAGTAAGAATTTTTACTTCAATCTTGTCTCCGATGTTAAATTCCTGACCTTTCAAATGGATTTGACTTGACGGAACAAAACCTTTTATCCCGAGAACATCAACAATCAAACCTCCGCGAACGCAGGAAGCAACTTCAGCCAAAATAACTTCGTCAGCCTCTTTCAGTTTTTCTAAATCTTTCCAAATGTAGGCCTGATGAACCTTTTTTTGAGAAAGAATATATTTTTCTTCTCTGTCAGAAAAATCCGTGATAAAAAATTGCAATTCATCACCCTTTTTCAATTCTGTATCAACTTCTCTTTGCGGACAAAAAGCGAATGTTTTATCCCCAATATCAACCCCAAATCCTGATGACTCACATAAACAAACTGTCCCTGTAACTAAATCGCCCTTTTTGAAACGGTTAATATGAGCCTCAAGCAAGGCTTCAAAATCATCTTTATCTTCCATGTTTATCTTTTCCCTATACAGTGTACAAAAACTATGTGTATGTTCTGTTCCTTTTTTAACAAGTTTTTAAACCCCGATAACGAAAAATATTCACAAAAGTTAATGATTTAAAATCAGGTTTTTCAAGTCTTGAATTTTTTCGACACTATCACTTTCAAAATAAATTCTTAAAAGAGGTTCTGTTCCGCTTGCACGAACCAAAATCCAACTCAAATTGTCGTCCAAATACAGTTTTATCCCGTCTTTTTTATCCTGTCTGATAATCTCATACTGCCCAATATTTGAAAATTCCTCCATTTTAGAGATATATTGCTTAACCAAATCTTGATTTTCGAGTTTCAAATCGACTCTTTCGTTATAGAACTTGCATCCGGCAAAATTATAAAGTTCTTGTTGTAATTCAACAAGAGATTTATTTTTAACCGCCATAGCTTCAAGAATGAGTAAATTAGCGAGAATTCCGTCTTTTTCGGGAATATGTCCTTGAATACTTAATCCACCGGATTCTTCCCCGCCTATAATCGGATTGTATTCCCTCATTGCCGCACCGACATGCTTAAATCCGACCGCGGTTTCAATAACCTTAACACCCAACTTTTGAGCAACTTTATCAAGCAAAAGACTTGCCCCTACCGTTTTTACCAGAGAGCCTTGTAATCCCCTGTTTTGATTAAGATACATCAAAAGGATAGCGATAATCTCATTTGGAGTAACGTATTCGCCACGTTCGTTAATCACACCGAATCTGTCACCGTCTCCGTCATTTGCAACGCCGATATATCCGTTTTCATTTTTAATCTGACTGATTAAATCACTCAAATATTTTGGTTTCGGTTCAGGCATTCCGCCGCCAAAATTTTTATCATGGTACAAGTGCAAAGACTTATAAGGAATTTTATATTCATCCAAAATCTTGTTAAAATACCCTATTGTTGCTGAATAAAGTCCGTCATAAATAACTTTTACACTTTTAATTTTTTCAAAATCTATTAAAGTTTTAAGATGTTCAAAATATTCGTCAAAGAAATCGTATTCAACTATCTTTCCGCCCTCAAAATCGGACAAAATTTCACCGAGATTACTTGTTAATTCATCCGTAATTTCACTTGTAGCAGGGCCCGCAAAATCAGGGATAAACTTCATTCCAAGGTATTCAGGCGGATTATGAGATGCCGTAAACATAATTGCACACGCATTGTGGACTTTACACCCGTAAGCAAGAACAGGTGTCGGAACAACTTTAGAGGATATTAAAACTTTAAATCCGCCATCAGCCAAAATTTTAGCCGTCATTTGAGCAAACTCAAACGCCATATTTCTTGGATCATATCCAATCAAAATTTCTTTTTTTTCATAGTTATCACAAATATATTTACCAATAGCATTTGCAACCGTTCTAACGTTTTCTTCGTTAAAATCTTTTCCTACAACCGCTCTCCAGCCGTCTGTTCCGAATTTAATGCCTGACATTTTTATCTCCTTTTTATCTGTGTTATAATTATATTATAAAATTTTGGAGTATTAAAATGAATTTTTTAAGCACAATCAGAGAAATAGTTTTTTTAGGACCGGGCGGCTCTTATACCGAAATGGCAAAAGACAAATTTTATCGTCATTATGAACTTTATGACGCCATACAAACTCCGATGAAAACCATCCGCGGAGTTGTTGACTATGTTTCCCAAACTCCAAATACAATAGGAGTTTTACCGCTCGAAAATTCTATTGAGGGAACAATCAGAGAAACCGTCGATTGTATTATAAAATCCAAAAACGATATTAAAATTTTAGCGCAGGTAATAGTTCCCGTAAAACATTGTCTCTTATCAAGAACAACAGAATTATACATGATATCAGGAATCATTGCCCATCCCAAAGCTCTCGAGCAATGTCGAAGTTTTATTGAAAACGAAATGCCTCGTAATCTTAATATTATTGAAGCGACAAGTACGGAAGATGCCGCAAGGCAACTTCAAAACTATAACCTTACTTATGCGGCAATAGGAAGCGAAAAAACCGCCGATGCGTTTTACTTAAACATTCTCAAAGACAACATTAACGATGAAGAAAATAATCAATCAAGATTTGTTCTGATAGGAAATTTTGATACACCTCAAACCGACAGGGATGTGTCAATCGTTGCTTTTGCAACCGAAAATAAACCGGGAAGTCTTGTCAAGTTACTGGAAGTTTTCTCGGAATTTGACGTAAATATTACCCACGTAGATTCAAGACCGTCCGTAAATTTTGATGAATACATTGTCCTCGCTGATTTTGAGGGACACATAAAAGATGAAAAAATTTCCGCTATGATTGAGAAATTGAAATCGGTAACAAAATTTTATAAACACATCGGATCGTTTGAACACATTGATTAACCATGTTTGAAAATCTTGACCAAATTAAACAAGCTATAGAGATTGAAAGAAAATTTGAATTTATAAATATTCAGGGAAAAACAAAAAAATTTTCTCAGTTTATGATGGGCGAAATTATGAACATTTACAAAAGTTCTAAACGTAACCCAAAATGGAAAATTATCTATGAAGCTTTCAAACTGTATTCAACCGACAACGTCTCAAACAGACGCAAAACAATCGACCGTTTTATCCGTATGGTTAATGCGGAACTTCACCCCGCCCCAAAACATATTAAAACTCCCGAAGAAACGGATATTATATACTTAAAAGGAGTTGGTCCGAAATTAGGTAATGTTTTTAACAAACTCGGAATTTATACGGTTTTGGACTTGCTATTCTACTTTCCTCGCCGCCATATTGATTATTCAAATAAAACCCTTATTAAAAACCTGAAAGAGGGAGAAAATGTCACCATTTTCGGATACATAAAATCTGTCAACGCTTTCGTTTCAAAAAACAAATTAAGCATTCTAAAAATCAAAATAAACGATGATAGCGGGACTTTGGACTTAAACTTTTTCTACGCAAACTCAAACAGAGTTATGCTTGAGCGATATAAAAGCCAATTTCCGAAGGGTGCGGAAATCATGGTTTCCGGAACTGTAAAAATCAACAACTATGACGGGAAACCTACACTTGATAAACCACAGTATTCTATAATTTCAACGGGAGATAAGACAGAGAACCTAAACCTCGGAAGAATTGTTCCCGTTTACCCGTTAAGTGAAAAAATAAATGTAAAAACATTACGAAAAGCAGTCAACACAGCACTTCAAGAATATAAAGACCAAATTGAAACCGTTATTCCGAAAGATATTTTGGAAAAATATGACATGCTTGAAAAAAAGGAAGCTATATCTCAAATCCACTTCCCCGAAAGTGCCGAACAACTTGAAAAAGCACGTTTTAGCCTCGTATTTGAAGAGTTTTTTCTGATACAACTTCGACTTGCAATACTAAGAGAAGAAAAACGAAAAGAAAAAGACTACATTCCTCTGCATATAGCAGAAAACGGACTTGTAAACAAATTTATAACAAATTTGCCTTTTGAATTAACAAACGCCCAACAAAAAGCAATAAAGGATATTTTGCATGACCTAAACTCAGAAACCGGCATGCACAGACTATTGCAAGGCGATGTCGGAAGCGGAAAGACTGTAGTTGCAACAGTCATGCTTCTTGCTGCGGTTGAAAACGGGTACCAGGGCGCAATTATGGCACCAACGGAAATTTTAGCCCAACAACATTACAACAACATGATTAATTGGCTTACTCCGCTAGGATTAAGTGTGGGTTTGTTTCTCGGAAGTAACACAAAAAAACAACGCGAAAAATCACAAACAGACCTGTTAAACGGTCAAACCCATATTGCAGTCGGAACACATGCCCTTATCCAAAATGACATTAAATTCAATAATTTGGGAGCGGTTGTTGTTGATGAGCAACACCGATTTGGAGTCAAGCAAAGAAACATCTTAAAGAACAAATCAATGTTTCCTCAAATGCTTACCATGACAGCAACTCCAATTCCGCGAACACTTGCCCTGACAGTACATGGCGACCTTGATTTAACAGTTATTGACGAACTTCCAAAAGGACGAAAACCGATAAAAACTTTTTATGTAACAAAAACGGGCAAAGAGGTAATAAATTTAATCAAAACAGAAATTGACAAAGGACATCAAGCCTACATTGTGTTTCCGCTGATTGACGAGAGCGAAACTCTCAGTGCCAAAGCGGCAACTGTTGAAGCAGAAAGATTACAGGCGACAGTATTTTCGCAATATAAAATCGGGCTATTGCACGGCAAATTAAAGAACGCCGAAAAAGAACAAGTCATGCAGGATTTTAAAAATAAAAAATACGACATTCTTGTATCAACAACGGTTGTGGAGGTAGGCGTCGATGTTCCAAACGCAACGGTCATGGTAATAGAAAATGCCGAACGGTTCGGACTCTCACAACTGCACCAGTTACGCGGTCGAGTAGGCAGAAGCAATCAACAGTCATATTGTATTTTGTCATCATCAAGCAGGAGTGAAGAAACAAAAATCAGATTAAAGATTATGGAACAAACAAATGACGGTTTTGTAATCGCAGAACAGGATTTGGCACTAAGAGGACCCGGAGAGTTTTTGGGAACAAGACAAAGCGGACTGCCTGATTTAGTAATATCAGACATCGTAAGAGATGCAAGAATTTTGGAACTTGCACGAAAAGAGGCATTAAAATTAGTACAGGAAAAAAATCTTGATACAATAATGAGTATAAAAAATTCACCTGTTTTCAAGTCCTCAATTTCGCCTGACTTGTTAAATTCAGGATAAAAAAAGGGGCAATTTTCGCTGCCCCAAAAATGAACCTAAAACTTAAACGGATAATCGTCAGGGATTTTCCAATTATTATATTGAATTAAAGCAGTACAATAAGCAGGTTCATTTGTTGCATTTTCATTACAGCCGATATTTGATTTTGTTCTTAAATCATCTTCTGTGCCATTCCAACCGTCCTTATATGGTTCTACGCCTTTTTTATAATGAAAAGGTAAATTGGAGTTTGACGGTGCAAATTTAAAAGTAAATACTGATTTGCCAATTAAACTATGATAAGATGGAGTAGTTTTCAAAGTTTCTGCTTTAGGGAAAAAATGCCAACTTGCGATATTGTTCATTCTTAATGCACTTCCGTCAGGAAAAAAAATATCAAGAGTAGAACTGTTATC
>JAFUZZ010000157.1 GCA_017476325.1 bacterium
CGTTTATCTCCGTTTGTGTCTATTATTATCGAATTACATTTTGTTTCATCACATTCGTAACTGTAGCTTGAACCATCCGCAAGACATACATCTTGTTCACAATCAGAACTTAGAATTTTCAAATGACTTTCGAGATATTCTTTAAACTTATCGGGAGATTGTTTGTATAATTGTATGGTACTAACGGCTTCGGCTTCTTTGTAGGCGTTAGTTAAAACGTTGTTGGTTTTAAGGTATTTGGAAACGAGTTCTTTGTTTTGACTGTTTTGCATTAGGGTAGGTACTGTCATTACTGCGATTACGCCAAGGATGCCGATTGTGAGCAGGACTTCCGCTATTGTAAAGCCCCTGAGGGGCACCAAAAGAGACCGCCTTTTTCGAATTTTTCGACTCACGTTTTTCCCAACTTACTCGATTTATTCACTCGAAAAATTCGGGCTGTGTGTGCTATCATATTAAACGACTTTTGTCTATCATTTGTTTGAACTTGCACACCCCTATTATACAATTAAAAAATTTCACGTACAGACATGCCCAACCTACAAAAAGAGGGTGATTAATAAGTTCCAAAACCGAAAGAACCTGTCACCCTCTTGTTTAATATGATAACCTAATTATTTATTGGCAGCTCTGTCTTGTTCGATAATAATTTTTAGTGCATCAACAGCAACTCTGACAGCAGCAGATGTGTCCTCGCTCATTTTTTGATCCAATCCTGCAGCCTCTCTTTCTTGATTCCAAATAACGTGAAAACAAGAACCGCAACGACATTTTAGAGCATCCGCAACAACAAATAAAGCAGCGGATTCCATTTCTGATGCTTTAACCCCAAGGCGTTTCCATGCTTCCCATTTTTGTAATAATTCATAAGAAACAGGCATTTTAGCCGGACTATGTTGACCGTAAAACGCATCTTTACACTGAACAACTCCTGTATGAGTAGTTTTACCCATAGCAAGTGCTGCTTGACGCAATGCTACCGTAATATCAAGGTTTGCAACCGCAGGATATTCAATCGGAGCATATTCCATTGATGTGTGTTCAAATCTTATTGCACCGGTAGCAACAACAATATCCCCTGATTGAACATCTAAATCTATTCCCCCGCAAGTTCCTGTTCTAATAAATGTGTCTGCTCCAATGTTGTGTAATTCTTCCATTGCTATGGATGCAGACGGACCGCCAATACCTGTTGAACAAACACTTACTTTTTCGCCCAATAAAGTCCCCGTATATATGTTATATTCCCTGTTTTGAGCAACATGGTGCGCATTGTCAAATAATTTGGCAATAGATTCACAACGTCCGGGATCTCCCGGCAAAATTACGTATCTTCCTACATCGCCCTCTTTACAGTGAATGTGAAACTGTTTTTCTAATTCTTGCATTCTTAAAACTCCTTTTTACTTAAAATAGACAAGTTAAATATATCATTATAATATTGATTTTGCAAGCGAAAATTTTTGAGTATAATTAACTTATGATTACAAAAGAAGTGAACGATTGGCTTAAAAAAATTGAGTGCGGAATGTATTCTCCTGATGATATCATGTATGAATTTCAACGCATTTCAAAATATTTGACAATGCAAGAACTCAAAATGATAAAGAAAAAACTTTTGGAGTATATTACAAACTGTCAGTCATAAATGTAAATATCAAAACCGGAAATACGATGGCACTCATCAATATTCCGGCAGGGATGACAACCACTCCGCCTACGGCATCTATCGTACAGTAGGTTAAAGGGGACTTTAAAGCGTTTTGATTTTTCCACTTTTTATTTTTCATTACCTTGTAAACTTCATGATTGAAATAACCGGCATGTATTATTTCTACATCTTCATAAATGATTTTTCCGGTTTTATTTTTTTCTACATCATAAAATCCGTATTTACCGTCTTTTCCAACTTTCAATATTTTTTTATTTAATTCTGAAACAAAATCAAATTCGGCGATTATTTTTTCTGTTGTATAATCAAAAATTAAATATTTATCATCTTTTTGTAAAAAAAGTAAATCATCGTTATATGTAGCTTTTACTATATTATCATATTCATAGGGAAATATATTTCTTAATGTTAGGGTTTTCCTGTCAAACTTTTCTAAACCGTATTTATTTCCGATTTCGATTTTATAATATTCTCCCAGGTGATAGCATAATTTATCTATGCTCTTAATATCTTTTGTTATTAATCGTAAAGAATTATCACTATCATAAGTCAATAAACTTTTATTGCCGTTTTCTGATGTTAATATTATTCCGTAAGTTTCTTCTGTTATATCCGTATATATAGGGGGATAGATTTCTTTTGTATCGCTGTATAGTCCCTTTTTCCCATTTACTGTTACAACAAACAAATTATTGGCTAAAGGTTTAATATCATTGTAATATTTTAGTGTTTTAATAATATCTTTGTCAGTTTCAAAAGCGAATACAGGCAAAGTAAAATTAAATGTAAATAAAACTGTTAAAATAAAAGTTAAAAATTTTTTCATAATACTAAAAAAGGGTAGAAATCTTTGAACTGAACCCTAAAACCGACTTTTTTTTACTTTGTCCGGTTTTTAGGGTTCAGTTTGATTTGCGACCTATAAACATCTATTTATCTTTGTATTTTATATTTAGCGATATATTTTACGTTCTTCATCGTAAGATTTCATTTCATTTTTATCATCAATTATCACACCTGCAGGAACTGCTAAAGTTGCAAGTAATAACATAGGAAAAACCTTAGCAACATCTTTAGCTACCATGGATTTGAAAGCTTTATCTCCCATATATTCATCATCAGATAACATCTTTTTACCTGTATCATGTTGATAAACACACGCTCTGCCATCATATACATTTATTGAAGCATTTCCCGTTTCACAATTATGTTCAATTCTCATTATCAAATTCTTTTGGTTATCGTTTTCACCAATAGAAATATTCCAATCACCATTATCAGATTTTTCAAGCGATATATTGTATACATTCATGTTATTTGAATTCTTATTTGTTACGGTAATTGTTCCATCAAATTTTTCACCCCAGTTTTTTGTTGGTATTCCTGCAAGAACTGTTTCAGTTTTTTTACCACATTTTACTTGCTTTTCATACATACCATCTGCTACTAAATTCCCTGTCACAAGATTATCACCTATTTGTTGACTGAATTTTAATTCTGTAACACGATCATCATGCCATTTTGCTGTACGAAAATTCCTTCTAATAACCTGTACAGATGGTTCTTTGCTCATATTAACCTGAGCTCTGCCACAACTATCAGCATTTTGGGGTAAAAACCAATACATGTCACCATGCTTAGCGTTATAAGTATTTTCAGTTGGTGCAGTCTTTACACAAGATTTAGCAAGTGTAACACCACCGGCTACACCTAAAGCAACGGCTGCCACACCACCTAAAATCCTTCCTCCATGTTTTTTTAATACAGGACTTGTTACAAAATTATTAATAGGAGAAATGTTCATTAAAATTATCCTTTCATTCACACACATTATGTTACACATCAAATAAAAAAAACAAAAGAAAAAAAATTTGCCTTTTTTTAAATTCATATTTTACATTTTGTTACATTTGCTTATCAGAAAATTAAAAAAAGAGTGTATCCAAAAATTGAACTGAACCCTAAAACCGACTTTTTTTACTTTGTCCGGTTTTTAGGGTTCAGTTCACTTAGCTCTACCCTTTGAATAATTATCTTATTTCACGCAAACACACTCTTCATATTGTTTTTTAAGTTTGTCGGCAACGGAAGTATCTTCCCAAGGTACATAGAAATCAGTTCTTCCCATGTGTCCGTATGCTGCTAATTTTTGATAGAATTTACCGTCATTTTTTGCAGGTAAATTTCTCAAATCAAATTGTTTAATAATTCCTGCAGGTCTTAAATCGAAATTAGATTTAACAAGTTCGCAAATTTTTTCATCATCGCAAATCCCTGTTCCGAAAGTATCAACAAGAATTGAAATAGGTTCCGCAACACCGATTGCATAAGCCAATTCAATTTCACATTTTTCAGCCAATCCTGCTGCGACAATATTTTTTGCAACCCAGCGAGATGCGTAAGCGGCTGATCTGTCAACTTTTGTCGGATCTTTTCCTGAGAATGCTCCGCCGCCGTGTCTTGAATATCCGCCGTAAGTATCTACAATAATTTTTCTTCCTGTCAAACCTGAATCTCCCTGAGGTCCGCCGATTACAAATCTTCCTGACGGATTAATTAATATAACCGTGTTTTCATCAGGTTTCAGCGTTTCGTTTTCGAAAACATAATCAATAACGTATTTTTTTAAATCAGTATTAATTGTTGCTTGAATTTTCTGATTGTCTGTTTCACCGTTTATTTCAGGGTTATGCTGTGTAGAAATCAAAATTGTATGAATTCTTGCGGGTTTTCCGTCAACATATTCAACGGTAACTTGAGATTTTCCATCCGGTCTCAAATAGTCAAGAAGTCCGTCTTTTCTAACTTGTGTCAATCGGTAAGATAATTTGTGAGCCAAACTGATAGGTAGAGGCATTAATTCAGGGGTTTCGTTACAAGCATAACCAAACATAATTCCTTGATCACCTGCGCCCAATTCTTCCGTTTCGGAACTTGTAATATCGGCGTTGTCATTTCTTGATTCAAGAGCTTTGTTTACACCGCTTGAAATATCAACAGACTGTTCGTCAATACTTGTTAAAACAGCACAGGTATTGTAATCAAACCCACCGCCTTGTTCACCGTCATATCCTATGTTTTTGATAGTATTTCTTACAACACTTGGAATATCGACATAGCAATTTGAAGTTATTTCTCCGCAAACAAGAACCATTCCTGTTGTAACGGTTGTTTCTGCGGCAACTCTTGATTTTGAGTCTTTAGTCAAAAATTCATCCAAAATCGCATCGGAAATTTGGTCACATACTTTGTCGGGGTGTCCCTCAGTTACGGATTCTGAGGTAAACAAAAAATTCTTTGTAGTCATCTTTCTCTCCTTAATATTTTACTATTCCGGTAAGGTTTTTAATTCCAACCCGGACTCCTTAAATTTTGACAATATTATATTTTAAACTATTAAAAAAAACAAGTATTAATAAAAATTTAAAAAATAAAATTAAAACGTTACAAAAGGGGAGTGCAAGTTCAAACACATGAAAGACTAAAGTAGTCTAATATATATTGAACTAGCACAAGGGGTTGAAATTTTTTGAGGCATGGTATATAATAAGAATGTTAATATAAAAAACGGAGGTTACTTATGAACAAATTATTCACCCGAGCAGGGGGGGGGGGCGTTAGGTTCCAACACTAGTGAGGACGCGCTTTTAGGTTCTCAGAATTATAGGGCACTAGGTTCCAATCTTAGTAAAGACGCGGTTTTAGGTTCTCGAGGAAAGAGGGGCATAAGCCTCAAAAGTAGTCAAGGAGCGGATTTTGCTCTTGAAGACAAGGGGGCATCAAAAACCCGTCATTCTGAAACGCCGCAGGCGGGTTCAGAATCTGTTAGAAAGTGCGCATTTACATTAGCGGAAGTCTTAATCACCCTTGGTATCATCGGCGTCGTCGCGGCACTAACCATTCCGACATTAATGCAAAAAACAAACAAACAGGAATATATTTCCGGGGTTAAAAAATTCGCATCAATATTTACCAATGCCGCAAAACTTGCCGAAGTTGAAATTGGAGACTTAAAAAAAACAGGTGATACAACCTATAATTTTAACGGAGAATACGGAATTGAAAATGAGGCTTGGATTGGATATAAATATATTTTGGATAATTTAAAAATTAATAAATCTTGCACCGGAACAAACTATTCGGAATGCACCCCAAGATATAAAGATTTGGACGGCAATGATGTCAATGATTGGGGTAGTCCTTATTTACATTATATCTTGTCAGATGGAATGACTCTTTTACTAACAGCAAGTTCTTATCCCTTAGGGGATCAATGGCTTGTTGATATTAACGGAAAAAAGGGTCCTAATGTAATTTGTAAAGACGCATTCCCTTTTTGGTTTTACGGAGACAAATTTGATTACCTAAACAATTATAATATAAACGATATCGGTGAAGATTGTTTTTCTTATATTTTGAAATATAACAATATGGATTATCTTGATGAATAAAATTACTAAAGCCTCGGAAACGGGGCTTTATAATTGTTAACATTTTATTAAAATACTTGCAAACCCCTTTTGTTTAAAGTCTAATTAACTTATGGATATACTAACCAAAAATATTGATTTGGAATTAAATTTACCCATAACAACTGAAAGTATATATAATGCTTTAGCCCAAAGAGGGATAAAACCGTTGCGTTTTGCGGTTGTTAAGGTTAGTGACGACATCTTAACATTAAATGTTTCTTACGAAAATTTATGTTAAAATAATCTTGAAGTTTTGAAAAGGAGAAATAAAATCATGACACCTGTTACGGAAATGAAATATGAAATTAAAGACATAACATTAGCGGAACAAGGTAAAAAAAATATCGAGTGGGCGTTTAAAGATATGCCTGTTATGCAAGCAATTAAAGAACGCTTTGAAATAGAAAAACCGTTCAGAGATTTAAAAATTGTTTCTTGTATTCATGTTACAAAAGAGACGGCAGTACTTTGTCTTGTAATGAAATCAGGCGGAGCAGATGTTACACTTGTTGCATCAAATCCTTTGTCAACACAAGATGATGTTGCGGCAGCACTCGTTAAATACTATGATATTCCGACATTTGCAATCGCAGGCGAAAGTTATGAACAATATAAAGAAAATATAAGACGGGCTTTGAGATTAAATCCAAATCTTTTGATAGATGACGGCTGCGATGCCGTAGCGATGATTCATGACGAATTTCCGGAACTTGCAGACAAACTAATCGGAGCAACAGAAAATACTACAACCGGTATTCAAAGACTCATGGCTCTTGAAAATGATTGTGCATTAAGGTTTCCGGCTGTCGGCGTAAACACAAGTCTTACAAAACACTTGTATGATAATCGCTACGGAACGGGACAAAGCTCTTTAGACGGAATTTTCAGAGGTACTAACATTCTCCTTGCGGGCAAAACTGTTGTAGTTTGCGGCTATGGCTGGTGCGGAAGGGGTTGTGCTTCACGTGCAAAGGCAATGGGCGCAAACGTTATTGTTACTGAAGTTGATCCGCTAAAGGCTCTGGAGGCTGCTATGGAGGGTTATAGGGTTATGCCTGTTGCCAAGGCTGCTAAAGAGGGTGATGTGTTCCTTACCGTTACAGGGGATAAGCATGTAATTGATATTGAACATATATTGCAAATGAAAAATGGAGCTTTCTTGGCAAATGCGGGACATTTTGATTGTGAAATTAACGTTGGAAAGTTAAAAGAATTGGCAATAGAAATTAATAACATCAGACCAAACCTTGATGAATATAAATTGAGCGAGAATAAATCAGTATACGTACTTGCTGATGGGGGTTTGGTTAATCTTGCATGTGCGGAGGGTCATCCTGCAAGTGTTATGGATATGTCTTTCTCAAATCAGGCTTTGGGTATTGAATTTTTAGTCAAAAATTATGGAAAACTCCAAAATAAACTTTATACTTTGCCAAAAGAAATTGATATGAGAATAGCAGAATTAAAATTAAAATCTATGGGTATCGAAATTGATACTTTGACAGAAGAACAAAAAGCGTACATTAACGCATGGAAATTATAGGAATTTAAAATGTTTGATACTGAAACTGTTTACGAAGTTGTTGTTTTTTCTATCGGAGATACAAAAGCAGGCTCTAAAATGGGCAAATTGCAATTAAAAGCACCTGATGAAAGTTTGTTAAATTGTATTCTTTGGGAAGAAACTCTTAACCGAATGGATGAAAAACTTTTCCGAACAGGAAATAAGCTTCGTATTGTATCGGGAAGTTTCAACGAAAAGTACAATAACTGTCTTGTATCGGTTTTAGAATTAATAGAAGAGGCAAAGCTTGGAATTGACGAGGCAGAACAAGAAAAGTTATTTCGCAAGATAATCTCTTGCGTAGAGAAGTTTGAAAATCAACAGTTGAAAGATTTTTTGTTAAATCTGTTGAATGACAATAAAGAACTTTTAAAAATAACTCCGGCAGCAAAATTGATGCACCATAACTATGTTGGCGGACTTTTGGTTCACACAAACGAGTGCATGGATTTAGCGGAAAAAGCATTTGATTTTGTAACGAATTTAAGAATTTCAAAAGACGAAGTTTTGGCGGCATGTATTTTGCATGATTTTGGCAAAATATACGAATACGTTATTAATACAGAAACGGGCTTAATTGAATATAACGAAGAATTCAGAAAAGATTGGATAACCCATTCGCAGTATGGATTTGCGCTATGTATGAGTAACGGGTTTAAAAATATAGCAAAAATGATAGCGGCACATCATTCACGCGCAGAATGGGGCGCAATGATTGATTTGAATGAAAAGAATTTGGAGTCATTCGTATATTTACTTCACCATATAGATGACATGTCCGCAAAATTCGGAAGAATAAATATTTCGCTGTTAAAATAATTCTCTTAAGGAATTGAAAAGACGTGTTCAATAAAAAGAGTGTTATTTAAAAAATATTGCTCCCCTTCAGGGGTTGCGTAAAAAATTTTTGTGTTGTAATATATGTTTGCAATATTGTAAAAAAAGGTGGAAACATGGATCAAATTATTAAAATAGCATGGGACTTAAACGAAAACACAGAAAACAGATACCAATTAGTATATGAAATTGCGGAACTTGCAAAAAAATTGGTAGATGAATCTCAGGCTAAAAAAGCTCGCGACGAATTTGGGTTTGAAGAACACTACGAAAGCTCTTTCAAAAAAGAAAATCCCGTTGAACATGCCATTATGGTAAAAGCTTCTGAAGAAGATGACAACGGTTTAGTCGGTTAATTACAAAATAAGAGTTTAGGAGATTTTTCATGCAAAGCGCGGTTGATTATATAAACGAAAAGACAAACAATTTTCAACCTGAAATTGGTGTAATTTTGGGTTCGGGACTTGGAGATTTTGTTGACAATCTTGACAAAATTTCAATTTCATACGGTGACATTCCGGGATTTCAAAAATCTAATGTTCAAGGGCATGCCGGTAAATTGGTTTTTGCCGAATATAAAGGGAAACGCGTTGTCTTTATGCAAGGCAGATACCATTTTTATGAAGGTCACTCAATGCAAACCGTAACATATCCTGTCAAGGTTATGAAAAAATTAGGGGTTAAAACGCTTATTGTTACTAATGCTGCAGGTGCTGTTAATGAGAACTTTAATCCTGCTGATTTAATGATTATTACTGACCATATAAACTTTTTGGGAACAAATCCGTTAATCGGACCAAACGATGATAGTTTGGGAACAAGATTTCCTGACATGAGCGAAGTTTATAAAAAAGACTTGGTTGCAAAGGCTGAATCTTGTGCAGAAGAACTTGGAATTAATATAAGAAAGGGAGTTTATCTTGCATCAACCGGTCCAAGTTATGAAACTCCGACAGAAGTTCGCATGATGAGAATGATGGGTGCTGACGCGGTTGGCATGTCTACTGTTCCTGAGGCTATTGTTGCAAACTACTGCGGAATAAAGGTTTTAGGAATAAGCTGTTTGACAAACTACGCATCAGGTATCACTGATACTCCGCTAACTCACAAAGAAGTTATTGAGGCGGCTGCCGTTGCCAAAGAGAACTTCCAAGCGCTGTTGGGAAAAGTTTTAGAAGCAGTTTAATATATCTTTATTTTTGGAATTTACTGAGGGTGTTCGTTTTAGGACACCCTCAGTTTTTTTATTAGTTATTTATATGATTAACCGATTTTGAAAGACCATATCAATTACCTACACAAACGGCCCTGCTACTGTTTTTGCCGTTGTATCGATCATAGTCGTTCGTGCTGCCATAGGTGAAACTCACGCCGTATGCGACATACACATCGCCTTCATCTAACTCCGAAGACCAAAACCAACCGTCACATCCGAGTCCGTTAGTCGAACAGGTTGATCGAAGCGTTTGAAGTTCTGATACTGTTGGTAGTCTTAAGCCTTGTGATTCACAATATGAACTTGCTCCTGACCAATAATCGTTATCAAAATATTCTGATTTTATTGCACCACCCCATTGGTCTTTTGTCATTGTTGGTGTAGTCCAATAATCTCCGATTTTTGAAAGAGTAAGGTCATCACTTATTTTACATGTTGATGCCCCTGCACATGCTGCTAGTTTTGCATTTGTTTCTTCTCTTTTTAGTTCTGCTTCTGTTTTTGCAGGTGCTGTTTCTCCGTCAAACAGTTTGTGATGAGCGAGAATATACGCACCGCAGTCCCAACCTGTTGAACATGTATCACTTTCTCCGAGAGCTTTTATGCCGTTTGGTGTCAGGTTCATCGTATACCTGTCTTTACCTGCCGTGTTAGGTCC
>JAFUZZ010000158.1 GCA_017476325.1 bacterium
CTTTGTCACAAGTTCGGAATGACGGGTTTCTGTGTACGGTTGATGTTACGACTCTCGCTTAGTCATTCGTTTTGCTTGATGTGTATTCACAACGCAGGGAAATCACTTAATCCACTTTTGTTCGATTTGTTTTAGCTGACCGTTTCTTTTCATTTCATCCAAAATGTAATCTACTCGCTCTTGCAGCGTTTCCGATCTTTCGGACTTCCTGAAACCTATTGCATAAGGCTCTATTGTGTATTTTTTATTTAATATTCTGTATCTTCCGTCCTGTGCAAATGCGTTTAAAATAGTGTCGTCCGATGCCATGCCCTCAACTTGATTTGATTTTAACATCTCAAATGCGGTTGTATAACTCTTAGTCCCTACAATAGTTGCGCCCGGAGCCACCATTCTCAGATTCTTTTCTGCCGTTGAACCAAAGACTACAACTATTTTTTTATTTTTTAAATCTGTCAGAGATTTTATGTCGCTCTCTTTTCTAACCAATATAGTCTGCCCTGCTAAATGGTACGGAATCGAGAAATTTATCACCGTTTTTCTTTGCGGAGTTATAGACATGCTTGCTATTACCATATCTACGTCCCCTGAACTAAGTGTTACCAGTCTGTTCGCCGAATCCACTATTTTAAATTCAGCCTTGTTTCCATCCCCAAGAATGGATTTTGTAATATACCTCGCTATGTCTATATCTATACCTATTAAGTTCCCATTTTCTTCAAATCCAAACGGTTTTGTGTCATTTTTTACCCCAAAAATTATCTTATCGCGTTTGATGATTTCCTCCAAATCCGTTTTTGGCTTGCTTTTACACCCCGTTAAAATAATTGGCGTAATTATTACAAAAATTAACAATACTGATATTTTTATTAAGTTTTTTAACATTTTTCTCTCTCGGTAAAGTGGTTCTATATATTTTATATCATAAAAAAGAAAATTTTTTCATGATGTTTTTACATAAAGTCATAAGATTGCGACGGCATTCGCTATGCTCAGCCTCTCAATGACATGGGGGAGGGTGTTTAGTGCGTCCGTTGTGGAATTTAAGTTAGAGTCCGCATCGTGAGCACAAAACACCGTCAGCGGCAACGTATGCCGTTGACCATGCGTTTTGGAGGTTAAATCCTCCGCAAAAACCGTCTATATCTGCGACCTCTCCGCAAAAATACAATCCATCAACAATTCTTGACTCCATTGTCTTTGGATTAATTTCTTTTAAATCAACCCCGCCGCATGTAACTACCTCACCATGCTTTTCATGTCCGACAACGTTGACAGGAAACTCGTTCAAAAACTTTTCCAATATTTTTCTCTTATCTTTTGTAATTTCAAAACATTTTTTACCCTCAACTTCGGCATGGTTTACAATATATTCCGCTACGGATTTCGGAACAATTTCCGATATACAGTTTTTAACGTCCTTTTTCCCGTTTTTATCAAGCATTTCAACCAAATTTATACAACCGAAATCAATAGTTAATTCAATCGGATTTGACTCATCATAAGTCGCTCTTGCAAAGAGTGACGACACAATGTATGCAAGCGGCCCTGAAATTCCGTTTTTTGTAAAGATTAAATCCCCGACAAGAGTTTTTTTAAGGTTTTTAACTCTCATACAAGTATTTCTGAGACTGACACCTTCAAGGTTAAATTTCTCAAGTGTAATTAAACCTACAAGCGAGGGTTTTGGTTCAATAATATTATGTCCCAGGTTTTGGGCAAGAGAATATCCGGCATGCCCGCCTGTTGCAATCACGACCTTATCAAACTCATATTTATCGTTAAGTAAAAAAACATCGGCGCATTTTTCAAGTTTTACAACATTTTCTCGGATAAAATCAACATGACCTTTTTTCAATTTTTCAAGCATTGCGTCTCTAACGTCTGATGCTTTATCGGTTTTTGGAAAAATCCTTTTATCGTTTTGAACATAAGTATCAATGCCGAGGGATTTGAAAAATTTCAAAGTATCCGAAGTTGAAAACCTGTAAAAAACAGAATATAAAAACTTTTCTCCGCGCGGATAGTTTCTTGCAAGGTCTTTAATATCAAATTCGGCATGCGCTAAATTACATCGACCACCGCCGGTATACAAAAGGGTTTTTAGCGGCTCGTTTTTTTCAAAAACAGTAATCTTTGCTTTTTGACAAAAACAAGAAAAAGCGCACCCCGCCGGTCCTCCGCCTATCACTGCAACGTTAAGCATCTTTTTCATTTGGTCTTGTTCCGTATAAATACACCATTTCCGGAGTTTCAAGTTCGTTATAAATTTGTTTAATAGATTTTTTCAAAACAGGATGAACAAACTCCGAGTTTACCTCCAAAAACGGAACCAACACAAACGCTCTTTTGTGGAGTCTTGCATGCGGAACAATTAATTTAGGAGGATTGTTTATTATTTCATTACCATAGAATAAAATATCAATGTCAATCGGACGTCTGTCACCGTTTTCGGGTTCTGTTTCACGAACTCTTCCGAGTTTTGCCTCAATAGAATTTCCAAGACCTAAAAGTTCCTCGGGAGTCAATGTTGTTTTAGCCTCAATAACGGCGTTGACATACCAATCCGTATCTTTTTCAAGCCATGGTTGGGTTTCGTAAAATGATGATGTCCTAATTACTTTTAAATTAGTCCCCTCCGCACCAAGCAAGCTGACAGCCTGTTGGATAAAACCAATTCTGTCGTCAATATTAGACCCTAAACACAAATATACGATTGCCATAAGTGTATTTTACTAATTACTCCTTGTTTTTGTCAAGCCCATAATGGGGACCTATAGAAATCGCCTTTTCCCAATTTTCGACTCTCGTTTTTCTTTTCTACTCAATCCGTTTTCACTCGAAAAAGTTTCACGTCTTTATCTTCCAACGACCTTGAAATCCGCGATTGCGTCAGGTTTCCAAAGGTAATCTTTTTTGTAAACATGCATTCTGTAACTGCCGGCAGAGTGCATAACTATGTAATCGGTAAAATAATTTATTTCTCCTTTTTTTAGCCGAAAATCATTTGAATAAATCATGTCTCCGTACGAATTGAAATCGTTGTGTTCCGTAAGTTTATAAATCTTTATCCTTATATCCGGGGTTTGCAAATTCTTTTTCGTCATATATACAAAATAAATCCGCTCATCGGTCTTGAACAAAGTTGAATTATCCAACACATTCTTTGATGTAATCGGGTAGTGATTAAATAAAATTAACGACTTTATCTCTTTTTTACAAGCGGTAAGTCCAAGTGAAAGTATTAAAATTACAAAAAACAGGATTATTTTTTTAATTTGCATTATTTTGCGGCAGACTTTCTTTTAACGCTTTCACTTTACTTTCAACAGACTGAGAAGTTTTAACATCTTTGTTAAGTCTTAAAAAACTTTCGTAGCTTGTAATTGCTTTTTCTTTATTGTTCAGTTTTTCGTTTGTCATTCCCAGTGCGTAGTATGCGTATGTATAGTTCGGATCAATACTGATTACTTTTTGGAAACATTTTTCGCAATCCGCGTAATTTCCCGTTTCCGCATAAACCAGTCCAAGATTAAACCATGCATCAGTATATTGCGGACTTAATTTGATAGCTTTTTGATACGCTTCGCTCGATTTTGTCGCATTCTTTTGCGCTTTATACATGTTTCCGAGTTTTAAATATGTAACGGAATTATTTGGATTTGCAAGAATTGCCTCATTGTATTTTTCAATCGCTTCATTATATTTTTGTTCTTTATAAAGAGTATCAGCATCTTTTAAAAGTTCCAGTTCGCTTTTTTGTACAACGGTTTGTTTTACAACAACAGGTTCTTTTTCAGGCAAAGCTTTTCCCGCAGATATTGCCTCGTAGGCTTTTCTGTAGTCATCGTTGTCGGGATTGATTTCGATTGCTTTTTCAAAGTATTCAACAGCTTTAACTTTATTATTCATTTTTTGGTATGCAACGCCCAGACCGTAATATGCGTAGTCATCGTTCACATCCACACTCAGGGCATCGTTATAGGCAAGTATTGCGTCGGAATATTTTGCATCCAAAATTGCGTTGTCGCCTTTTGTGTTTATTGCTCCGAGCAGATTGCTTTTTACGCGTTCGTTGTCACCTTTTTTTAATATTTCTTTATACAGCTGAATTGCACTGTCAAGTTGATTTCCGGCATGAAGTACAATGGCTTTATTAATTTGTAAATCAGTATCGTTTGGATTTAATTCCAACGCCATGTTGTAGTATTTGAGAGCAGCTTCGTAATTTTCCTGCATGTGATAGCATCTTGCAACACCTTTCAGGGCATCGTAATTTTTAGCATCCAAATTTATTGCTTTAAAATAGTTTGTAATCGCTGTGTTTATATCGTTCTTCTTTTCGTACACATAACCTATACCGGCATAAGCATCAGCATCTTTTGGAAATACTTTTACATATTTTTCGTATTCTAAAAGAGCAGTGTCGTATTTTCCCATATCTGACAGTAAATCGGCATAATCTTTTCTTAAAACCGTAAAATCAGGATTTAGTTCAAAAGTCTTTTCGTAAGTTACAAATGCGTCATTATTTTTTCCGAGTTTCTGTTGAGACAGTGCCAAATAAGCCATTGACGAAAAGTCTTTGTTATCAAAATCGACAGCTTTTTTCAAAATATCAGAGGCTGTTTGAAAGTCGTTTGTTTTGTATAGTGCCTGTCCGTAACTTGCGTAATCCTTGAAATTATTTTTTTGAAGAGCATAAAGTGTTTTATATTCTTTTACGGCTTGTTCAGGATTATTTGTTTTCAAAAAAGTGTAGGCGTAGTTTTCTCTTGCCTCTTGATGACTCGGATATGCGTTAAGAAAAATACTGTAGTTTTTATTTGCATTTTCATAATCGCTCATCTGATATTGTACATCGGCAATATTTTTATAGTTATATTTATAATCAGGGAACAGTTTTAAAGATTCGTAGAAACATTTGAGCGCGTCATCATAGTTGCCCATATCTCTCAAAGTATCACCGATACTGATATATACAAACGCGTCATTAGGGTTAATTTCCAAAACTTTTTTGTATGCGGCAAGAGCTTTATTTAAATCTCCCAATTCTTTATAAATTCCGGCAAGTTTTGTATAAATTGTTGCATCATCACCGTTGATTTGGAGGGCTTTTAATAATAAATCAATAGTTTCGGGATATCTTTTTTGATATTCCATTACACATGCTTGTTGATAAAGCTGATGTGCTTCTTTGCTCATTTTTGCGTAAGCGTTTGTATTTGATAATAGCAGTACGGTTAAAATCCCTAATAATATTTTTTTGTTCACTTTTGTTCTCCTTATTTATATTTTATCACAAGAGAAAAAATATATAACATTTTTGTTTTTAAATTATTTATAAATATCCTATTTTATTACCCAAATGACTGATACAAAATTTTAACATACAGGCAAAAATATGTGTATGGACAAATACGTAATTATTGGCGGAGTTGCCGCAGGGACAAAGGCGGCGGCAAAGCTTAGAAGATTAAGCTCAAACTCTCAAATAGATTTATATACCCAAGATACACATGTTTCTTATTCAACTTGCGGATTTCCATACTTCATAGGCGGTAATTTTGATAAAGAAGAGTATCTTTTTGCGCGTACGGTTGAGGAATTTGAAAAATCAGGTATTCACATACATCTTGAACATAGCTGCGAAGAAATTTTGCCTGATTTAAAAAAGATTGTTGTTAACGGACAAAAGATTTCTTACGATAAATTATTAATTGCAACGGGAGCAAAACCTATTTTGCCGAAGATAAAAAACATCCACCTTAAAAATATCTTCACCCTAAGATGTGTTGAAGATGCACTTGCGATAAAAGATATTGTATCAAAGAGTCGTCACGCAACTATCATTGGGGGAGGATATATAGGCATAGAACTTATGGAGGCTTTTGTAAACCGAGGGTTAAAAGTAACGCTTGTTGAAGCCGCCCCTGTTATTATGCCTATTTTTGACTATGATATTTCTAAGATTATACAAACCCATGTCCTTGAACACTGTAATAACTGCATTGAGATAATTAACAATGATTTTGTGACAGAATTTTTTGGTTCGGATAAGGTTGAAAAAGTTCGAACCCAAAACGGACGAGAGACAGAAACCGATTTTGTAATTATTTGTGTCGGAGTACGCCCAAACGTTGAACTTGCAAAAAATTGCGGAATAGAACTTGGAACAACGGGTGCAATTAAGGTTAATGAAAGAATGCAAACAAACATTGATGGTATTTACGCTGCGGGTGATTGTGCCGAGAAGTTTCATATAGTTGCCCGCAAGCCTGTTTGGCTTCCTCTTGCGTCAACAGCAATTAAAGAGGGACGGTGTGCTGCGATAAACATGAGCGGAGCAAAAGAATTTTTCTATGGAGTTTTAGGTTCAGCCGTCACAAAATATTTTGATTTTAATATGGCAATTACGGGACTAAATGAGAGAGATGCTAAGGCTTTCGGATTTGAGCCTGTCGGAGTTGTAATTACAAAATCGGACAAAGTTGATTATATGCCCGATGCGCAAACGATTACAATCAAGGTTATTGCGGACAAAACAAGCAAAACTCTTCTTGGGGCTCAGTCTGTAGGGTACGGAAACGCAGACAAACGAATAAACACTGTTGTGCCTGCTCTAAATTGCCATATTACGGTTAAAGATTTTATGAAGAATGATCTTCCGTATTCTCCCGCATTTTAAACAAGTATTGATCCTATTTTGACTGCTTGCGAAAAATTGATAGAAAAAATATATTAGCCCGTCATTGCGAGGGTTTGAAGAACCCGTCGCAATCTCAGGCGCGTCGAAAGAGCCATTAAATAAAGACATAGGATCACGACGTCGTGCTGACGCACTCCTCGTGATGACATGTATAGAGGACGAGTGCGAACGTAGCGGACTCTATATTATTGTGCTTGACTAAATATCTTTACATGCTACGATTGTCACAGAGGTATATATTTTATTTAATAAAGGAGTTTTATGAAAGTTAGTGCAATTAACAATGTTTCAAAAAATATAAATGCAGTAAATCCTGTTGTAAAATTTACAAACGACGATGCCGCTAAACTTATAAAAAAAGAACTTTCATCTTCCATGCCGGAAAAAACAATAAATAATTATATCACTCAAGTTAAAATGATTTGTGAAAAGTTAAAAATTCAACTGAAAGACCTGCCGATTAACAGCGAACATAAAGGAACACTGTCCGCTGAAAAAAGTAAGGAATTTTGTCAGGAAGTTTTTAAACTTTCTATTGTTGCATAATTTAGATTTTTATTTTCGCAATTTAAATTTTGTTCTAAAAACCGATAAAGGCCCGTTATTCGGCGTCCTGAACGTTGAATAGTATTTTCTGATAAAGGTTATCGGATATTTTGGAATCCAACTCATCTTCATCAAGATTGAAACCGTATCCGCACCATGAGAGAGTAAAAGTTCGTCTATTGTTTCTTCATGAGCGGGTGAAACCGATGAAAACATTTTTATTAAATAATCGGTAAACGTTAGTGCGGAATAACCTACCGTCGTTCCGACATCGTAGTTTGAAAATTTATAGTTTGAATTTCCTCTCACGGTTGATAAATCTTCGGGAAGTTCTAATTTTTCACTTGAGAGTTGTTGAACCTCATACCATTTGCCGTTATATTGTACTCTAAGCGTTTTTGCATCAGGCATATAGATGTCATCAAACACATTTCTCAATATTGTGCGCCCGTCAAAATCAGTAATGCCGTATTTGTATTTTTTTAATGTCAGCAGCATATTGTTTGATAATAGTTCAATAGATGTGTATTCCGGCGCAAGTAATGTTTCACCTTTATTGTTAAAAACTCCGTAGTCGTTTGTATTTCCAAGTTTTACGTATTTATCAAAAAATCGGTCAGCGTGCAAATATTTCGGTTCTACCAAAATTTCTCCGCAATTATTCATAATCCCAAATTTATTGCGTTTTCGAATTATGTATGCATCATCTCCGAGCCTAATCATTTTTTCATATATCGGTGAAACAATAATTTGTCCAAAATCATCTTTTAGTCCAAATTTGTTCTTGCAAGAAAAAACTTCCGCAGAAAACGCTGTATGGGTTTGAAATATTATAATTGATAAAAATATTATCGATATGACTTTTTTCATATAAAATAATATAGCACAAATTTCGTGGTAAGATGTTATTATGAAAAAAATATCGTTAATTTTATTAATTTTTATTATTTTGACAGCACTTATATTAGGTGTTCCATATTTGATTTATGTTAAAGGCTTGCCGCAACTTGTCAAAAATAAAGATTTTATACAATTCGTTCAACAAAAGACACATGACCTAACAGGAATGGATTTGACTGTCGTTGAACCGGAACTTATTACAAAACTTGATAACAACGTCGGCTTTAGTACAAAAAGCCTTAAATTATCTAAAGACGATGTAATCCTTTTGGATTTGGAAAATTTTGACGTTAATTTGTCTTTAATAGTAAAAAATTATAGAGTTATTTTTAACACTCTTTGGGCAGATTTTATTTATATTGATGTTGACGGTCTGCTGGCGGCTATTCCGCAGGCAAGCAACGAAGAACAAAATTATATTTTGGACTTTTTCCACTCTGTACTTTACGTAAAAAATTTAAAAGCTAAATACAGTTTGTCTGACGAGGCAAAAGTTCTTATTGATGCGAGAGATTTGATTATTAATGCGTCTGATGATAAAACAAAGTATTTTCATTTCGATGCAAAATCATATATAACCAAACGCGGAAAAACAATTACAGTTTCGGCAGCGGATGAGGATAAAGTTTACTTAAAAGATAACAAATTGATTGTCGATAACATAAATTTGAATATCGAAAAATCCAAAGTTTTGGCAAATGTAATTTGTGATTATAACTATAATTTTAAAGCAAAAGTTTCTTCCGAAAATTTTGAGGTTAACGATGTCGTTGCACTCATAAATTCAAAACTTTTGGATGAAAATACCGCGGAGTTGCTTGCTTATTTTAATGATATTAAAGGTATTTTTGATTTTAATATCAATGTATCTAACGATAATATTAATGGCGATATTAAACTTAAAAAACTCTTCTTTAAACTGAAATACATGGAAAATCTGCCTGTGTTAATTACTCAAGGCAAAATTAATATCACGAAAAACATTATTAAACTCGACGATTTTAAAGGATATTACAATAATATAGCTTCAAACAAATTGGATTTTAACGGTTCAATTAAAGATTATTTTAATTCATTTGATACAAACATTGTGGGTAACGCTGTTGTTACAAATGATTTTGCAAAAAATTATTTGTCAAAATTTATCGGATATCCGATAAAAATCAAAGGAAAAGCTGATACAAGGTTAATGTATCAGTCTAAGTTTAACAAAATTGATTTGCTTTGGTTATACAAATTCGGAAAAGGAACAGGATTTGAACTTGGAGGTGAAACCTTTGGTGACACAACAAAAGAAAGAGTCCTCGTTTCAAAAATGCACATTAAAGGCGCTGTTTTGAATATCGAAAGCATGGATTATTTCATGGGCTCTCCAAAGGACAAAAATTTTAACAACAAACCGATACTAAGTTTTTACGGCAATGTTGATATGGCGCACAACTGTAATTTATTAAATTTCGGATTTAAAATTCCTGATGCTCTAACGGCAAATTTCCTCAATATGCTGGTTAAACAAGATATCTTCAGACGCGGAAAGGTAAAAGGAAATTTGGAATACGTCAACAAAAAAGGTAAAATTCCATATTTAAACGGAAATTTAACAATGGAAAAAACCGGGGTGCCAAGTCAGAGAATGTATATTCGAAACGCAAACATAAAAACCAACGGGGATTTGCTTGCCTTTTCATCCGAGGGTAAATATAAACGTTCCGATTATAAAATCAACGGAAATGTTTTAAACAGAGTTACATTGCCTATTGTTGTTAAAAATGTTGATTTAAAAGTTGATAACATTGATGTTGAAAAGTTTTTGGCATCAGCAAACAATCAAAACCAAATTCAAGGAGAACAAAGAGAAGGCTCACTTGCTCACGATAATACGGAAGAGGCGGACGATGTTCCGACCTTTGACCTTTCAACTCTAATTGTTGAAAACGGAAAATTGAACCTTGTAAAAGGTAAGTATAAAGATATCAATTTTTCCAATGTTCTTGCGGACATGACGTTTGATAAAAATCAGGTTTTGGAAATTAAATCTAACAGATTTGATTTTGCAAAAGGGATTTCTTCCGCTAAAATTGTTTGTGATTTAAAAAATCAACTTTATTCAGTAAAACTCGGAGTCAAGAATGTTGATTCGGATTTAATAGCAACAACACTTTTAAACGTAAAAAAAGAAATTACGGGAAAAGCAAGCGGTTTTATCAACTTGAATACGGATGACAGTTTTAAACTGAACGGACAAATGATGTTTAATATTAAAAACGGTTCTATTGCGAAAATAGGTTTGTTTGAATACGTTTTAAAATTCACTTCCATATTCCGTAACCCTATAGTTTCAATCAGCCCGAGTACCGTGTCGGATTTTGTAAATGTTCCGAACGGAGATTTTGACATTATAAAAGGAACTTTGGAAATTAAAGATAATGTGGTTAAAAAAATAAGCATAACATCGTCCGCTCCGCAAATGGCATCATACATTGCGGGCAAGTATGATTTAAATACAAACGATGCCGCCTTGAGAATTTATATCAAATACAGTAATAAAAACAAAGGTTTCTACGGTGCTATGAGAAACATCTCTCTTGGAAGTTTAGCAAACAGAATTCCTTTTGGAGCGAAATCATCAAATAATTATTACGAACGAGAGATAGAAAAAATTCCCGTACTTAATGATGTGGATGAAAAAGACTGTCATATTTATTTGACAAAAGTCGATGGCGATATTGAAAATAATAATTTTATTTCTTTCCTCAAAAAGTTGAAATAATCATTTTTTTAGGATTTAATATAAGCAGAGGAGTATATTAGAATTGAAAAATTTTGGGATTTCATTATTTATACTTATTATAATTCTGAGCGTGGGTTTATGTCTTAAAACGCCAAAAATGCACAAACCTGTTTCACTAAACGTTATTGATTATATTATAAAATTTAATACCAACGGTGAAATGCAAACAATAAAAACCACTACAACCTATGAAAAACGGGGCGATTAATTTGAAAAAATTTTTAGCATTGATAATTTCAATCTTCATATTTTGTCAAAACGGAGTTTTGGCAAGTTCGCTGTATTTGATAAATAATCCGTCAAAATCAACTGTTGCGGAAATTATAGAAAATGCTTTTGCCTCAAAATCATACACTTTATCAAAAATCAATCCGTATTACGGAATATCAAGAAAAAACAGTAATAAATTTGCGATTGTACTTTTACAAGAAGATATTACAGGCTTATACTACTATTTTGACGGAGATACCGCAGTTAACAATACAATTCTTAAAGGATTAAAGAAAAAGAATTTTCAATACGATGAAATTAATACAAAATTAAAAGACAGTTTTGACAACATGGCAGCAGAACAAGTTTTTGGCAAAAAAACAGAGTATGTTTTCAACAATCAACCATCTGTTGCCGAACATGAGGTTTATGAGGACAGAACAAACCACATCCCCGCACAAGAAAATACAGAAAGCGATTTTTATCCGTCAAATTTGCCAAAGTCTTTATATACAACAGATGATTTTCAACAAAACCCCGTAATCTACGGCTATATCGGTAAACTTGCCGCCGGCACCGAAATATACGCCTACCTAAAAGACGCACTTAATACAGAAAACGTAAAAAAAGGCGATGTTATAACACTTGTTGTATCAAGGGATTTGCTCTATAACGGCTCTGTAGTTGCTCCGCAAGGAAGTTTGATTAACGGCAAAGTAGTTAAATCAAATTCCGCGGGATACGCTCACAGAAACGGAAAAATAAGCATTAATTTTGATACACTAACTCTTCCGTCAGGGAAAGTTTATAACATATCAACCGAAAAGGTTGATTTTAAGGTTGAATCAGATGAAAAGCAATCAAGCAGTGTCGCTGTTAAAATGGCTGTCGGAGCCGCAACAACAGCACTTATGGGATTGATGTTTGCCGCATTGGGTTCATCAAATCACGTTGGTTCCGCAATGGCAATAGGTGCAGGAGTCGGAGCTGCGGGGGTTGGTATTGCCGAAGCCGCCAAAAAGGGTGTTGATGCGGAAATTCCTGCCTACACAGAAATTAATCTTGTATTAACAAAAGCACTAAACATTACTAAAAATTAGAAGGGTATTTAATAATGAATAAAAGAATAATTACTTTGGGAATATTGATTTTGACAGTGTCTGTCATAATCAAACTTGCAATCATCGGACTAAAACACATTAAAGTTGATGATTTTAAACCGAATGCAGTTGTATTCCTGGTGGATTCTTCGGCTTCAAATCAATCTCTTTTCGCGGAACAGGTTAAATACATTAAACAACTTTGTAAATTACTCGATCCTGAAGATTACGTCGAAATTTATAAAATCTCAAATGATACCTACCATGTTTATACAGGTTCTCCGGCCAATACTGCTGAAATGTCAAAGGCGATTGACAAATTTGCAAAGGTTGATGCGCGGGAATACGGCACAAATTACGGAAAAGGCATAAAGAAAGTTTTGGCTAACTGTATTAAACTAAAAACAAATGAAAATTATGACAACTGCTCTGTTGTCGTTCTTGGTGATTTAGAGGACGAGGCAGGATTTAAAATTGACTATAAAGAACTTGCAAAAATTACTCAAGAGGCAAAGATTCAAATTCCTGATATGGCATTGATGTTTGCTTATGCTCATCCGCAGAAACTGGAACTTGTAAAAGATTCGTTGAGTAATGTTTTGAACAACCAAAAATTGGTTCTTGTTAATGAAGTGACCGTTAACAAGTCTCCAACTTTATTTTTGAAAGCAATCGGAAGATAGGGAGAAAATTATGGCTTTTACAATATCGACTTTAAATAATGAAAAAACTTTTAGTGATAAAACTCTTATAAGTATTGGTTCTAAACCGGAGTTTGATTATCAAATGAACATAGGCTCGGATTTTATGTTGACGGTTCAATACTCAAACGACAAGTGTGTCGTATTGAACCAATTCGGAAATCCTATGTTTTTATTCAAGGGACAACCTTTTGATAAAATCGAAGTCGATAATATTTGCAAAATAACTGTTGCTGAGTCAGATGAGTTTATAAAAATCAAAATCGAAAAACCCGAAGTTGAAAAAACGGTTTCAAAAATAGCAAATTCCGATTTTACCGAAGAAGAAATGAAGGAACTCTACGGTAGCGGGGTTAATGCTGCGACAAGAATTAAACTTGAAAAACGTAAATCTGATATTGAAAAAGCTCGTGTTTCAATAATTAAACAAATTTCTGCCAATATAAATAATTTAAAAAAGAAAATCTCCACAAATTCAAAATCGGGAATTATGCTTCACATAGCATTATTATTATCATCTTTTGTTGCAGCGTTTGGGGTTTCTAATTATCTGACGGGTTTGCCGCTTAAAGATGCGGGCAGTGTAATCCAAATGCCCGCGAATTTGAAACTTATTTTTATTTATACTTTTATTGTATATGGTGTAGGCTTAATATTAAAACAGTCAATATTTTTAAACCTTCAAAAAAAATCAGGTGTGCAAATGATGACTCCGGTCGTTGATTCAATGATGTTTGCTGTCGCATCAATTTTCTATGCGGCAATTTATATAATAAATGTTTTGTATTACATTGCGCCCGGAACATTTCCTGTTTTTGCGGTTTTAATATCGGCATTTTTTGTCGGAACGGCTTTTGTATTGGCAATGGGCTGCGGATATTTAAAAAACAACAGCGTTATATATTCAAACGAATTAGATAAAATTGAATATAGAGAAGATTTTGAACACGTTATTAAAGAATATCAAAAATGGATTGAAATGTATGTTAATAATTTAAGTAAAGCAAAAATTAAAAATATTAAAGACAGAATTTTTAATTTACAAATAAAATCCTTAGGTGAAATTATATTAGGTATATTAACGGCACCATTTTTAGCGTATGGAGTTTCAAACACTCTTGCGATGTGTTTTCCTGAGGCTGCGGGCTGGGTACGAATTTCAGGCTTGAGATTTAGTCCCGTATTCCTTGTTCTTGCAACATTTTTAATTATATTTGCCTTTTTTATGTTTGTTAACGCGTTTTGGTCAAACAAGAAAATTTTGGCATCTAACGTTTTAAAACAAGATGGTTTTAGCAATTATTTACAACATGGTGTTGAAATTCTGGGGCTTGAGGGCGTAAGACGTACCAATTCCGAAATGCGCCGTTCTTTCGTCATTGGTTTAAGCATTATTTTTATTGAATTTTCAATGAACGTATCTTATTTTGCTCAAGAAATCGGCGGCGATTTAAGAGGACTGATGCTGAGTTTTGTAGCGGCTCTTGTTCCTACGGCATTACTGATTGCCGAAACCTATATGTTGAGCCAAACCAAGTTCGAAATTTATGCTTGCGATGAATTAATCTCAAAATCAGATAGGGTTTAATGTTTATCAAATTTATTTTTATACTTTTAATATTATTTTCATTCGGAGTTTCATTTTTAAAACCAAAAATGCACTCTCCGTTCGCTATTTACAGTTCTGATTATAATCCCACAGAAATCAAATCAGTTGAGAAAATTCAAACTATAGAACCGTTTGAAACTAATATCATAAAAGAAGAAAAAACCATCAATTCTCAAAAAAATAAAGTTACACCTCAAAAAACAGCGCAATATACAAACAAGAGTACATCTGTAAATAACAAGAATATTAACACACAAAAAAATACTGCAAAAAAAGAAAGTCTTGAAAAAACTAAAAAAAACAGGCAGGTTCAAACAGCACAGAATAACGTTAAGCCGATTGAACAAAAGACTGAAGAAAAAATGTACACAACCTCACAACAAATAATTGAGCAAGAAGAATTAATTGCATGGAATAAATGGCATTCAAATCTTCAAAACAGTATAATGAAAGATGCAAGATTATCTGATGTTCCGTTTGGAACCATATTTCGGTTTTCTTTTATTGTCGATAAATACGGACGAATTTCGGACATTAAAACATGGTCTGACACTCCGGAATACAATATTAAAGCAATTCAATGCATTGCCCCCGTTATTAAAAGTTATCAAGGAAAAAGTATTTTAGATTTTCCTCAAAATTCACAACGTTTTTCTACTCAATTTGTCGGTAAATTTAAAATAGTAAATTCTCCTCAGAACAAATACAGTACATCAGAAAATTTTAACGATATAGAAAAGATAAGGAAATAAAAATGTTTATATGCAAAGATTGCGGTAAAAAATTCGATATTAAACCTGATTATTGCGATTGCGGTAATGATGAATTTACGCAAGAATTTACCGTTAATGAAGTTAAAGAAGTTAATGAAGCCTCAAGCAAAAATATTACCCCTAAAAAAATCTTTAAAAGTGACTCAAAACAATGGTTAATTATAAATGCGCCGTCACTTATTATCTTTTGTATATGTATTATCCTCTCTGTTATAATATTTTTAATTAAAGATAACAGCTCGGATATTAACCAAACTGCGGCGCCTGTGCTGACATCACAACCCGTTCGGGAAGTAGATTGGACACTTTTTGAGGATAATACAACTAATTTACAAACTCCTGTTCAAAAAGTTTCACCCTCTAAGTCGGAAGTAAAACAAATACAAAAGGTTCAAACAAAATCCGAACCTAAAAAACAATCTCAATATAATACAGTTTCAAAAAAAGGAAATAATACTGACAAAACGAAAACAATTACCAAAACAACTGCTAATACGACCAATACCGATAAAACGAATAAAGAGAAATTAAAAAAAGAGCAGGAAAATAAAGCCTTAGCGGAGACTTTAGCAAAAGAGAAAGAATTAAAAAGACAGCAGGAACTTAAAGCCAAACAAGAATTAGTTTCCTATAAAAATGCTGTTGCAAAGATTTTTTATTCAAAAATCAATTTTACAAATATTATTGGGAACGGTTCATGCGAAATAACTTTCAAAATTGATTCAAGCGGTAATATCTTGAATAAAAATTTCTCAAAACTATCCCAAAACACGACTCTAAACGACTCAGTTTTTCTCGCAGTTAACAACATTTCAAAAGTTTCTGTTCCGCCATCAGGTTACAAAGGAGAAACATTGCATTTAAAAGTTAATTTTAGCAGCGGCGGCTATTCTGTAAGTGTTGAATAAAATTATTTTATAAAAACAAGAAAAGAGGTTGAATTTACAGACCTATACGAGAATGAACTATAAATTAACGCGAAATTGAGGATTAGAAATGGCATTGTCTGAGCGGTACAACCGCGAGTTTGACATTTCCCGAAATGAGCGTTTAAATTTATGTGAATGAAGCATCCGGCTGTAAAATCAACCTCTTTTCCGTATAGCTAAAATTTTTGTAAAACAGATTTTTTGAATAAAATTAATGATTATGTGACTTGTACAATTCAAGTGTATTTTCCATTAAAGATGCAATAGTCATAGGTCCAATTCCCTTAGGAACAGGAGTTATGTATGCAACTTTATCAAATACTTCGTCAAAATCTATATCACCTGAAAGTTTACCGTCAACACGGGAAATTCCGACATCAATAAGGATTGCCCCATCTTTTACCATTTCTGCGGTAATAAATTTAGGACAACCTATTGCCGCAACCAAAATATCCGCCCGATTTGTAATCTCTGCGAGGTTTTTAGTTTTACTGTGACAAATAGTAACTGTCGCATTACGTTTTAAAAATATGTTTGCAAGAGGTTTCCCAACAATGTCAGAGCGACCGACAACCACAACATTTTTGCCCTCAATTTGAATTTTATATTCATCCAAAAGTGTCAATATCCCTTTTGGCGTACAAGGATAACAATGAGGTTTTAAACCGAGTGCTACACGTCCGAAATTATATAATGTAAACCCATCTACGTCTTTTTGCGGAGAAATGGTTTCAATCACCTTGAATTTATCAATATGCTTTGGCAGCGGTAATTGGACTAAAATTCCATCAATGTCCTTATTTTCGTTAAGTTCTCTTATTTGGTTTAAAATAACACTTTCTTCCGTATTTTCATCAAATTTATAAACAACGGATTTAATTCCGATTTTATTACAAGCTTTTTCCTTTACAGAAACATAAACTTCACTTGCGGGATTATTTCCGACAAGAATAACCGCAAGTGTCGGAGAATAATTATTTTCCAAAATACTGTCTGCCAATTTATTAAGTATTTTATCAGATAAACCTTTTCCGTCTAAAATTTTTCCCATTCAGCCTCCTTGTTAAATATTAAATACAGAGAAGAAAATAACACCTAAAATACCGACTATAATACAATAATAGCCAAATATATCGAGAGAAAATTTTTCCAAAAATTTAAGAAAATACTTAATACAATAATAGCCAACTACAGCCGAAACAATTACTCCAACAAAAATTCCGAGCCAATTATAATCAACGACTTCGTCAAAATCCAATTCCAAAAGCGGATATATAATTGACGCACCTAAAATTATCGGAAAGCTAAGCAGAAAAGAAAACTTTGCACAATTAAATTTTTTTACGCCCGACAAAAGCCCCGTCGCAATCGTCAAACCTGAACGTGAAAGCCCCGGAAAAGCGGCAATTCCTTGTGCAATACCCATTAATATTGCAATAGGCAGATTAACATGGTCTTTTTCTTGTTTTTTAAACTTTTCGGCAATAATCAAATAAATTCCCGTAAAAATGAGTAATCCGGCTACGATTTTTGGGGAATACATTAATGTCTCAGAAATATCGTTTAGCGGATATGCAACCAAAATTGTAAATACAGTCGCAATTATTACATACACACCCATTTTAGCGTAGTGATTTTCTAAGGAACGAGTTTTAACCGCATTAAACAAGGCTTTAATAATATCTAAAATGTCATTCCAAAAGAAAATCAAAATAGAAAACAGCGTCCCGATATGAAGCATCATACTGACAAAAATTTCCTCACCGGTTTCTATTTCAGGAGCATTTCCCGTAAAAAAATTGTACATAGCTGATGTAAATACAAGGTGACCCGAACTTGAAACAGGCAAAAATTCGCTTAAACCTTGAATTATTCCCATAAAAATTGTTTGTAGTAATTCCATTAACTATTCCTCATAATACATTGCACACGAAGTTGACGTTTCCCAAACCGCTACTTTAGAAATCGGCAATTTTTCTTTTAATTTATCATAAATATATTTTGCAATAAACTCACTGCTCGGACTTTGGTTTTTAAATTCGGGCAACTCGTTTATATCTTTGTGATCCAAATAATCCAAAACTTCCTTAAGTTCGGATTTAATTACTTTGTAATCAACAAGAATATTGCTTTTGTCAAGGTTATTTCCTTTAACATAAGCCTCAACTAACCAGTTATGCCCGTGTTGATTTTCACATTTTCCGTTATAGTTAAGCAGGTGATGAGCGCCTGCGAAATACATTTGTGCTTTTAATTCATACATATTAAAATTCTCCTACGTTCTGCAATCGGGATCAACCGGTTTGTATAAAAGTTTTGTCAAATCGTGCCCCTGAGATTTTAGCACAAGGTCGGTAAGTTCTCTGACAGCACCACGACCGCCGCCTTTAGAAGAAATAAACCTTGAAACGGATTTAACTTCGTCAACGGCATCGTTCGGACAGCATGGCAAACCGACTTTTTCTAATACACAAACATCGGGAACATCGTCACCCATGTATGCAATTTCACTATAACTAAGGTTGTATTTTTTTACGATTTTGTTCAGTTCCTCAAGTTTATCTTCCGCACCTTCGTGAAACTCTTTTATTCCAAGGACATTTGCACGATATCGTATTGTACCGTTTTTTCGTTTTGTAATTATCGCAGGAATTATCCCTGCCTTATGCAAAAGTTGGATGCCCTGTCCGTCTTTACCGTTAAATGTCTTATACTCAACGCCGTTTTCATCAAATGTTAGCGAGCAATCTGTCATGACTCCGTCAACATCAAACGCACACAGTTTAATCTTTTTTGCAATTTCTTTTATTTCTTCCATCTTCATAATTTATGCAACTCCCGCTTTTAACAGATCATGTATGTGTACAACTCCGACAGGTTTTTTATTTTCGTCCACAATAGCAAGTGTTGTAATAGAATATTTTTCCATTAAATGTAATGCTTTTGCGGCTAAATCCGTTGACAAAACAGTTTTTGGATTTTTGGTCATAACATCTTTGACCGCAAGATTTTGAACATTACTTTCTTTGATTAATGTTCTTCTGATATCCCCGTCTGTTAAAATACCTGTCATTAATCCATTTTCGTCCGTCAAAATTGCCATACCCAATTTTTTATCGGAAATGAATTTAATAACTTCAATAAAGTTTTCGGTTTCGTCAATTACAGGGAGTTTTTCCCCTGTAATCATAAGGTCAGAAACTTTGTAAATAACACCTTTTCCAAGTGCGCCGCCCGGGTGAAACATAAGAAAATCTTCTGCGGTAAAGCCACGTTTTTTTAACAAGCAAATTGCCAAAGCATCACCCATGGCCAGCGTAGCCGTAGTACTTGCTGTAGGGGCTTTGTTTAGAGGACATGCTTCTTTTTCTACCCCGACATCGAGAGTAACGTCCCCTGCTTTCCCGAGTGTAGAATTTTTGTTTCCGGTCATAGCAATCATTTTTACACCAAAACGGTTTATAAGAGGTAACAAGTTTTTAATTTCCTCTGTTTCACCGCTGTTAGAAATTGCAATGATAACATCATCTTTCGTAATCATGCCTGAATCACCATGGATACTTTCGGCAGGGTGCAGAAAATATGACGGAGTTCCTGTTGATGATAATGTTGCTGATATTTTTCGACCGATATGCCCTGATTTTCCCATTCCAGTAACAATTACACGACCTTTACAGTTGTAAAGAATATCTATTGCCTTAACAAAATCATCGTTAACACTTCGTTTTAAATCAATCACGGATTTTGCTTCAATTTCTAAAACTTCGTTTGCTGACTCAATAATATCCATTCCAATCTCCTTGTAATTATTATATTACAAAAAAGATATTATTTAACCGCCCAAAGTAAATTCATCCAAATCTATTCGTATTTTATAATTTAAAATTTTACAAATAAGCTTCATTTCAGTATATCGCAAAGACTCATTTTTCAATTTGTGTGACAACAGACTTTGAGAATAGTTTTTGCCGCTTAGTTCAGTCATACGCTTTGCAAGTTCTGTAAGTGTCATACACTTTGATAATAACATAATTTTTACTTCATCTTTAACATTCATAATAAAAAATTATATCAATATCTTGACAATATATGCATTACGTGTTATATTTATGAATATAGTTCATAAATTATTAATATAATTCATTAAATATTAAGGAGGATTAAATGGAAAGAAAACTAAAAGCTTTTACTCTTGCGGAGGTTCTTATCACTCTTGGCATAATAGGAGTTGTGGCAGCATTAACCATTCCGACATTGATGCAAAAATTTGACGAACGAGAAACAGTTACAAAAATGAAAAAAATGTATTCAACTTTGACAACTGCATATCAAAATTATTTTGCGGACAATGGAGTACCGGAACCACAAGCAAATAATAGCGACGGTGCTACCTATGTCTTTAATATATTTAAACCATATTTAAAAATAGCACAAGATTGTGGTGTTACAAATACGGGAGGCTGTCTAGCAAATGTAACATACAAAACAAAGGACGGAAATAATTATTATAATTATTCAACAGGTTCTGCTCACTATAAAGCGTTATTAGCGGATGGTTCTGCGTTAATATTCAAATCTAATTCCGGAAGTGATGTATATTTTGAGGTATTTTATGACATCAATGGACCAAAAGGTCCGAATCAATGGGGATATGATTTATTTGCATTTTCTTGTTACGATGACGGAAAATGTTTTCCTGCGGATAGACCTACAAACGAGCAACCTTTAGGATATTGGTTTGATCATAATTGTGCAAGTTCAAATGCCGCAGGTGCCGGATGTGCGGTTTGGGTTATATATAAAGAAAACTTGGATTACCTAAAATGTGATGATTTATCTTGGAACGGTAAACAAAAATGTGATTAAAAACAATGAGAAGTTGAAATTTGAACTGAACCCTAAAAACTAGACAAAGTAAAAAGGGTGGTTCACGAAGCCTTTAATAAATGGTTCCTGTATTTTACAGGAGCCATTTTTAATTTGCTCCATTGATACCTTTCGTTATTGTAATAATACATGTATTC
>JAFUZZ010000159.1 GCA_017476325.1 bacterium
GTCATAAGATTGCGACGTCGTGCTTACGCACTCCTCGCAATGACATGGTGGGGTGCCCTCTACGTTCAATGCGGAATTGGAACTCCATCCGTCACCCTGAACTTGATTCAGGGTCTGTTTTTGTGACACGGCATTAACAGATTCTGAACCCGCCTTCGGCGTTTCAGAATGACGGGTTTTTGACGCCCAACCAAAATTTTTAGGACCTAAGACCGCGTCCTCACTGCCTTTGGAACCTAACGCCCCGCAACTCTGAGAGCCTAAATCCGCGTCCTCATTAGTGTTGAGACCTAACGCCCCCTTAACTTCAAGACCTAAATCCGCTCCCTCACTACCTTTGGAACCTAACGCCCCCCCCCCTACTCGGGTTAAAAAGTTGTTCATAAGTTTATCCTCCAATTTGTTGATTACTTCATTATTATACAACATGTCTCAAAAAACTTCAACCCCTGTTTTAAAAATATATCATTTGTGAATTTCTTTTGTTTATAATATAATAAAGAAAAATTGTTATAAGGAGAAATAAATGTCTTTAGTTTTAGAACATAAACAAGCCTTGATTGCCGGTGACGGGCAACTGCCTGTTAAAATGGCTCAGTTTGCAAAAGAAAACGGTTTTGAGGTTGTCGCAATTTCTTTGTCTTCCGATAATTGCAAAGATTTGAAAAAGTATTGCTCAAAAGTTTACTCATGCTCTCCGGGCGAAGTTCAAAAAATTGAGGATATCCTTAAAAAAGAAGAGTTGAAACAGTTAACTTTTTTAGGCAAGGTACATAAAGGTTTAATCCTTAAACGCCCTAAATTCGATGCAAGAGCAATAGAACTTGTTAAAAATGCAGTGAGACTTAATGATAACGAAGTTATGCTCATTATTATCAGAGAATTGGAAAAAATAGGTGTAACAATTTTAGACCAAACGATTTTTATAAAAAAACTCATGATTCCTGCAGGAGTTTTGGGAAACTTAAATCCTACTCAAGAACAACTTGAAGACGTTAAATACGGATACCAAATCGCAAAAGAAAGCGGAAAACTTGACATCGGACAATCCGTTGTAATCAAGGACAAGATGATTATGGCTGTTGAAGCGATTGAGGGAACAGACAAATGTATAAAACGCGGAGCAAAACTTGCTAAGAAAAATGCTGCCGTTATTAAAGTCGCAAAACCATCTCAAGACAAGCGTTTTGATATTCCTGCCGTTGGTTTGAGAACAATTAAAACAATGAAAAAATACCGCGCTAATCTTTTGGCGGTTGAGGCTAACGAAACAATTATTGTTGACCAAGAAAAAGTAATTAAATACGCTAATAAACACAATATCGTAATTATGGCGGTGTAGTTTCATGCAAAAAAAAGTCTTTATAATTACCGGCGACTATTCAGGAGATATTCACGCCGCCCACGTTGTAAAAGAATTACAAAAAAATAATCCTGATACCATAATCGAGGGCATCGGCGGAGAAAATCTTAAAAATACAGGAATAAAAATTTTCTCATCTCAAGATAAAATGGGTGCGTTCGGGCTTTCGCTTAAAATTATAACCGACCATATTACTTTAGGGAAAAAAGTTTTAGATTACTTGACAAATGATTACAAACCCGATTTGGTTCTGTTGATTGATTATGGGGCATTTAACCTTAAAATGGCTAAATTTATTAAAAAGAAAACCCCGGAAACAAAGATTTTTTATTATATTCCTCCTCAAATTTGGGCAAGTCGCAAATGGAGGATAAGGACGGTTAAAAAATATATTGATAAAGTTCTTTGTATTTTTCCGTTTGAAATTGAACTTTATAAAAGTTACGGTATTGATGTTGCATACTGCGGGCATCCGCTTGTAAAACAACTGCCTCCGCCCGCAAACAGAGAAGAATTTTTTAAAAAACATAATCTTGATTTGACTAAAAAATTAGTTTCTGTTTTTCCGGGTTCGCGTACAATAGAATTAAAAATGCTTATGGATACGTTTATGAAATCGGCAAGACTTTTGCAAAAAAGACATCCTGACTTGCAAATCGTTGTTTCTCAAGCCCCAAGCATTAAGGACAATGTTTTTGATAAATATAAGTCAAAATGTAATTTTAAAGTTATAAAAGGTGAAAACCATGCAATGCTTAGTTGCTCCGATGCTTTGATGCTTGCCTCAGGAACCGTTGCTTTGGAGGCAAGTTTGTACAAAACTCCGATGATTATTTCATACAAGGGTCCATGGTTGTTTTATTTAATCTATCTTTTGGTACGGTGTATAAATAGAGTGTCATTACCGAATATAATAACAAATCAAGATATTGTGCCAGAACTTATACAGTGGAAATCAAATCCTGATACGATTGCTTACAATCTGGAAAAACTGCTTTACAACAAAGTTTACAGAGATGACAACATTTCTAAACTTGGCGATGTTCAGAATAAACTTTCCGAAAAATATTCTGCGGTTGAAGTAGCCAAGCAAATTTGCGAAGAACTAAAATAACAAAAGAAAATATCCAAAATTTGTAAAAAAGAGCGGTTTTGTGTTTTTGTTCGCAACCGCTCTTAATTTTGTAATTATCAATTATTTACGGGACTTACACACATAACCCCATGTGAGGAGGGCGTTGCCCCTTCAAGTATATGTTCGGGCTTACATCCATACTTATATCCCGTATCAGAAATACCCTGTTTTAAAGAAGAATAACAAACAGTTTTTCCATCATTATTATGTTGACCGGTACTTGTGTTAAAAGTACCTCTATTCCAACCCGAAAGGATATCCGTTGTCCATATCCATCCGTCACCGACAGTATCAAAATCTGAGGTTTTGTTAGCAAAAATATTATCAAGTTGTTCATAAGACGGTAAGACCATACCTTTTGATTGACAATATTTTTCTGCTGTTGCTACCCAATCAAATTCTCCGTTTTCAGTTAATACATAATCTGATTGCCAACCTGACCAACCAATCGGAGCGGCATAATAATCTCCCATTTTGTAGGCATTTAAATCAGAGAATTTTTTACCTGCTACGCAAGAGTTATTTACAGATACTACAAGACTGCTACTGTTACACGTTTGGCACTTTTCCCCGTCATAAACAGAACAGTTTTCAACGTAACCTTTGGCACATGTTCCACCTTCGTTGTGATAATCAGGATTACATGTTTTACATGTCTTTCCGTCATCTGTTGCTTGACATTTCAATGATGCCATACTTATGCACTCTCCGTCAACAAGCAAATTCTCGCTCGTACACTTCGTGCACGTAGTACCCGAGTAAGTGTCACACGTGTTTTCTCGAATATCTCTGCAACTTGTTCCGTTGTTTTGATACCCGTTCTCACATTGTGAACA
>JAFUZZ010000160.1 GCA_017476325.1 bacterium
ATCTTTCAACATCTTTGAAAAATCAGACGGCTTAACATTTTGAATAAAATCACGAAACTCTTGAGACTCTTCTTCGTCTTTTGCCGTATCCGTTGAAACAGAACCTGTTGCAAGAACCTTCGGAGATACCAAAACAGGAGAGTTTGCACGCATTGCAATCGCGATTGCATCAGACGGACGGGAATCTATTTCTACCTCGTCACCCGTCTGTTCGTTTACAAGTATTAACCTCGCATAATAGGTTTCTTTTTCTACGTCAAAAATTTCAACCCTATCCAGTCTGCAGCCGGTTTTTTCAAAGATTTGCAAGAATAAATCGTGAGTCATAGGACGTGCTACAATCAAATTCTCAAGCTTTCTGATTATTGCACTTGCCTCCGCAGAACCAATCCAAATAGGAAGTGCTTTTCGGTTGTCCTTGTCATGCAACACAACTATTGGCGAACCTGTTCTTGTGTCCAATGCAATACCCATAACTCTCATTTCTATCATAATTTTATCCTCTGTGCTCAAATACATTGTATCACTAAATTATTTATTTGTAAAATACACTTAGAAATCGCTTCACAATCTAACGGCGCGCATAAGGATATAGTATTTGAAATCATCATAGTAAACAACCAATACAACAAAATTATCTTCAACATCGTTAACCTCAAGATAAGTTTTGGCAACAGGATGACGCTTTGCATTTTTACAAAACTTACCTATAAATTTATGAAACGCAGTCCCTATTTTTGCGGTGATAGGCATTTTTTCTTTTGGCAAATGTTTTTTATAAAAATCTTTTTCAACAATTTCTTTTTTAAAGACGGGCAAAATATGCATTACAAGCCCATTTTGTTTAAAAAGAACGTAATCTTTTCCCTCATGCTCTCTTGGAGATAAATCATAATAACCCGGTAAAACCGTTATGGTTTTGTAATATAACGGCGAACTTAATCTTAAAAGCGGATATACAGAATAAGATGCATCCTTATTCTCAAAAAAATGCTTTGGATCAACCCCATGTAAATACGCAAAATCAGGAACCGGAGTATCACGATATATTTTTCGATAATCTTCCGCAAACGTCGGTAATGAAAATAATACTATTGCTAAAATAATTAAAAGTTTTCTCATAACTATATTTTAATAATAATATAAGATTTGTAAATGTTTTTTTATACATCATTAAAGTTTTTAACCTCACAACCGAAATAAAGAGTATAGAATGCAATATTTAGAGGACAGTCCATGACAAATATTAATTCCGTATCAGGATTAAAAGAAGTTAAAAACCAAGTTTTAATCAAGGAAAGCCCCAAGGTTGACGAAAAGACATCAAATACAATATGGGGTGAAGAAAACACCTCAACCGATAATATTGAAGTAGAAGTTGATATTGCAAGCATTACAGGCTCAACTTCCGATAAAAAAAGTGTTGGAAAAAAAATAAAAACATTTTTTGAAAATATTGTTTTTAATGCAGGAACATTTACAAAACATACGGGGCTGCCTGTTGCGGGAGAATTGCTTGATTTGAGCCTTATGGATGATGAAAAACGTGCCCAAAAAGTCAAAAAATTAGGAGGACAAATCCTAACTCCGGAGGAGTCAAAAGATTTTCTTGCCAATTTAGGTTTGCATGAAGGTGATGACGGTCATACAAAGCCTGAACAAATGAAATTACAAACCATTATTTTTGGAGAAAACAGTAAAATAACACGCAAGACAGCAGAAAATAAGGCGTTACAGGAATTTGTCAAAGAATGGGCTGCGGGTGACGCAAAAGAGAATGAAATTTTACATTTTAATACCGCAAATTCAGGAAGTTTTGACTTGAGGCTGGGTTTTGGATATACAAATGTAATCGGCTTGCACAAAACTGATGATGGCTATGTAGAAGGCTATATCGAAGATGTTTACGATTATGATGTTGACTATGCTACCGGAAAAACCGAGCACGCAGGTTTGTTAAAGAAAGCCAAGACAAAAGCGGTACAATCATTGGACTACATGGCTGTTGATTTACAAAACGAGGGCAAAATTAAAAACTACAGAGCGTTAGTACCTATTAAGGTTAAATTGGACGAAGATGTAAAAGCATAAAACGAAACTGACTTTTAGTCAGCCTCGTTTAAAATATAACGATTATGCCAATATAAATTTTAAATAGGATGAGACAGAATAATTTGCTCTAAAATTTCCATTTAAATCATAAGTTTCATTTACATAGCAATCTCTTTTGCTTTTGTTCGGGATTGTCTTTATTTAAAGGCTCTTGTGACGCGCTTGGGATTGCTTCGGGCTATCGCCCTTGCAATGACAAAGGAAATTAAATTTCATATTTGGTCTTGCGTATTTCGTGAAACTTCTTTGGTGCGGGTTTCGGTTCCCGCCCCGGTTCTCTGAAAGAACCGGGGGGAAATAGGAAAATTGATAACCTCAATTACCTACACAAACGGCCCTGCGATTGCTGACGCTGCCTCGATTGTCGTTGCTCCTGATGCCATTGCTGAAGCCCACGATGTATGCGTCGCGCTCTTTGTCCTCAACTAACTCCG
>JAFUZZ010000161.1 GCA_017476325.1 bacterium
CCCTTGCTCGGGTCAATAATTTGTTCATGTTTCTTCTCCTTATCTTTGTCTGATACTTTCAGGATACAGATCCTGAAATAAATTCAGGATGACGGATATCTGTCACCCTGAACTTGGTTCAGGGTCTGTTTTATTCCTGACATTATTATTATAACGTATTTTGAAAAAACTTCAACCCTCTTTTCCGGGAATTTTACAAAATATTTTTAAATCCAAAGACTTATTTTTATTCCAAAACAATCTTTTATCTCCAGTAGCATTTTTTCTCTTCACCCGTTACGCCGGCAAAAATTTCAATATACTCTTGTGCAGGACTTGAATTTACCTTTGTTAACAGTACCTCTTCAATTTGGAAAAATCCGACTTCGGCAGACATTTCGATATCTATTTTTATAGGTTTTCGTTCCCCATGGTGAATTCCGACATGTGTGATTGCGTTGGCAGAATATTTATGAATATCTCCTGCTCTTGGTGTTTTGTTAATAGCCATAGGAATACGAGCTCTGCCTTTTGTCATGTCACATCCGTCCGCTATTAATATAATTCCCGCCTCTATGGAGTGGATTTTTTTCGTTGACATGTGTCCGTAAATACATTCCAAGGCAAGTGAGCGGACTACAACGCGTTTGTGAATATCGTTAGGAAAAATTGATTTTAAAGTTTCTTCAATCGTTGGCATTGCAAGCATTACGGATAACTCTTCATGGCTTTGACGACCTATCATCATTCCAAGGTCGTGAACAAGTCCCGCTAAGATTACGGCGCACATACTATCCTCGAAAGTTCCAATTTCTTCGCGTTCAAGCGATGTTTTTATTCCGCAGTCTTTTAAAATTTTTAGCATCTTTACCGCATTAATAGCGACTTGGCGCATGTGAACAGGTCCGTGGTCGTTGTATCCCAGACGCTTAATGGATACGCTGTTACCGTAATCCTGCATTTCTTGGAGTTCCTCGTTTTCAAAAAGGTGTTTCGCAAGTTCCGTACACACAGGATAATCTTTTATTTTTTCAAGTAATTTTGCTTCTTTTGCTTGTTCTTTCGCTGATTTCATTGTTTTCTCCCAAACCTGTTACAATATTATACAACAATATTTGTTTTTTGGGAACCCCATGCGCAATAGCATTAAACATCGTTTTTTGAATTTTTCAACTCTCATTTTATCTTATTCTTTACTTACATCCTATAACCAGCGTTGCGCAACCAACATTTTCGATTACGCGTTTACTAACCGACCCTAACAAGATTTTTGAAAGATCGTTTCTTTTTCTTGAGCCGAGAAGTACAAGGTCAATTTTTTCTTTATTACAATAATCTATAATTTCATGTGCGGCATTTCCCGTTAAAATAATCTCATCATCAATTTCGATATTGGCATTATCAAACAAACTTTTTGCTTTATTAAGAGTTTTTGTTGCATAAACTCTCTGTTCCGCCTCGATGGAGTCATACCAGTTTTTGTCGGCGCTGACGTCAATAGGGTAATACTCGGGCGATTCTTTTACGATTAATAAAATTATATGTTTGTCGTTAAGGTTTGTTATGTCAATAAATTTTTTAATGTATTTCATTGAACAATCACTGCCGTCTGTTGTAATTAAAATCTTTTCGCCCTGAACCTCAGTCTTACTTATAAAGCATGGTATTGTGGTTTTGCTTAAAACCTGACTTGAAACGGAACCTATCCATTTTTGAAACCCCTTTTTGCCATGAGAGCCTAAAACCACAAGGTCATATTCTGTTTGCTCTAAGGTTTCTAATATTTCATCCGACGGAGAACCGAAGGATTTAATTTTGTTCCCTACTTCGAAATTTTGTTCCTTAATTATTTTGGCTGAGTAATTTAACACGCTGTCAGCTATATTATCGTATATAAGCGAAAAAGAGTCTTTATCCATATTCATTGTGTCAGGCAAAAAACTCCAGTCGATAACGCAAATTATATCCACTGTTGCACTATTGATAAACTTTGTAACGTTTTTAAACGAATTAAGACTGCATTGTGAGCCGTCAGAACAAAATAAAATTTTCATATTTTTCTCCTTTTTTGTTTTAATTGTAAAAATTAATTAAAAAAAAACATTGTCCGATAATTTATTTTTTTTGGTATAATATTTTTGTGGTTAACCTTGAGGATCTGCATGCCAACACACGAAAAACTTAACCTAAAATTAATTCTGGCAGAGCATAAGGACTTGATAGAAACGATTGCAAAAACGGAGTATCAGCGCTTAGGCTCTAATTTAACCGAGTATTTGGAATTGGTTAATATCGGTGTGCAAACAATTTATAACCTTTACAAAGCGGATGACGAGGCTCAATATAATAACACTTACCTATCAACCGCTATTAAATGGGCAATTCGAAACGAAATAAGACGTAAATACAAATGGTATTCCTGCAGAAATACGGGCATGCAGCAGGATGAGTTTCAGGAAGACTTGAGAGCGTCTGTTTACAAAACTATTCTGTCTATCGACGAAATGGCCGACAGTCAGGATAATCCAAAACAAATTAAAGATAATTCTCAAACGCCTGATGAAATTTATGAGTTTCATGAACTTAAAACAAAAATTGAGGCATGTATTAAAAAACTTCCGCCAAGAGAAAAAATGTTCATAGAACAAAAATTCTTTGAAGATAAAAAACTCAGGGATTTAGCCGCAGAGCATAACCTCTCGCTTTCAAGGGTCTCAAGAATAATTCAGTCTGGATTAAATAAGATAAAAAAAGAACTTAACAAATAAAATTTATGTAATATTATTTTTATGAGAGTATAAAAATGAAAAAAGAAAAGAAAAAAATAAAAGTATCATTTCCTCACATGGGAACAATATCAATAGCATGGGCACTTGCGTTGAAAAAAATGGGCGTTGAACCTTTAATTCCGCCATATACAAACAAAAAGACACTTTCTTTGGGGACAAAACATTCTCCGGAAGCAATTTGCCTGCCGTATAAATTGATTTTGGGGAATTTTATTGAGGCTATTGAGGCCGGTACGGATTACGTTGCAATGATTACTTCTCCCGGCATTTGCCGTCTTGGTGAATACGGAACCAATATTCAAACGGCGCTTAAAGATATGGGTTATGAAGCAAAATATATTGAATTATCACTCTATGACGGTATCAAAGGGCTTTATAATTTTATAAGAAAACTTATCGGGAAAAACGATGTTATCCTTATTGCAAAATCAATAAATATTTTGATTAGAACAATTTTTGTTTTGGATGACTTGGAAACGACGCTTTCTTATTACAGAGCGCGAGAACTTAATCCCGGAGATGCCGAACGGAATTTTAAAAAAGGTTTAAAATATATAGTTGATGTCAAACATTCGCGCGAACTTAAAGAGGCTAAACGTAAAGCTATTGCTGAAATTGCAAAAACCAAAATTGACAAAGACAGAGAAGTTTTAAATGTTGACATAACAGGAGAAATCTTTGTTGTTTTGGATTATTTTTCAAACCAAAATATAGAAAGAGAACTCGGTAAGATGGGCGTCCAAACCAGAAGAAGTTTGACGGTCGGAAGTTTTTTGAAAGATGCAATTATTCCGAAAATATTCCGAAACGGCGAAACCCATTTGCAAAGAGCGTTTAGAATGGCAAAACCTTATTTGATGAGAGATATCGGCGGAGATGCTCTTGAGTGCGTTTCTGATGTTGCCTATGCTCAAGAAAAGGGCAAGGACGGTATTATCCATATTAGTCCGTTCACTTGCATGCCGGAAATCATGTCACAAAATATTTTCCCAAGTGTCCGAGAAGATTTGGATATTCCTTTGTTAACACTTATTATGGATGAACAAACGGGCAAGGTGGGCTACATAACAAGACTTGAGGCGTTTGTCGATTTAATGCGCCGACGTAAAAGAAAACTGGAACATCAAAAGGCTTCAGAAAAAGAGGTTGAAAAGGTTTAACCATGATAAGATTTTTTTTGGATGCTTTCAAAATTACGAACAATAATATAATTCTTGCAACCCCGTTAATTCTTTTTATGCTGCTTACGACTATTTATAACAGTATTTTAAGCAGCGGAAGTGCTAATTTTTTGGTTGTGTTGCTGGGTTTGTTTACATCTTTGTTTATGTGGGCGGCGTTTTTAAGCGGTTGGTTTTTTATTATAAGACAGGCTATTCTGTACCATTTTGAAAATATTTCGAGGGAAGAAAAGGCAAAAAAATCTTTTGGTTTAATGTCGCTTATGGTTAAAGGGATTGGAAAATATTTTTTACCTTTTATCTGGTTTTTATTATTAGAGATTATATTTTTCATCATATTTGTAATTTTGGTTCACTACATCGGGGTTAGTTTTATCGGAAAGTTAAATATTCCGACTAACGAATTTTTCGCGTCCGTAAACACAAATTCTCCTGAAGTAATTGAAGGATTTATAAATTCTTTGCCGAGGGAAGAAATTGTTAAACTTGCTAAGTGGATATATCTTTGCATGCTGACATTTCCCGTATTTTTATTTCTGCAGATGTTTTGGGCATCATCAATCGTTAAAGATACGACAAATATTTTTAAGGCGTTGTGGAGATCTTTAAAATTTTTGTTTTGCAATTTTGCAAGCACCTTTATATTTTTTATAATGATTGGCGTATTGCATTTTTGCATAATGCTTTTATGCGGAATTTTATCCGTAAACAGTATATTATCTTATTTTTCATTGTTAATATATTTTTATTTTATGGTTTACATAGCGGTATTGGTATTTTTATTTTATGAAAAATATGAAAAAAAAGGTTGTAGCGGTAGTGGGTCCGACAGCATCGGGCAAGACAGCCTATGCTGTACAACTGGCAAAGAGGATTAACGGAGAAATAGTATCTGCGGATTCAAGGCTTGTTTACAAGGGGTTTAATATTCTTTGTGCAAAACCGACAGAGGAAGAAAAATGCGGTATTAAGCATTATATGATTGATGTTGTTGAGCCTGAGACAGATTATTCGGTTGCAAATTATTGTGATGATGCAACTCTTGTAATTGAGGACATATTATCACGCGATAAAACTCCGGTTGTTGTCGGCGGTACGGGATTATATTTTAGAGTTCTGCTTGAGAACTTTGATATTCCGAGGGTTCCTCCAAACTATGATTTGCGTGCGGAATTAGAAAAAATTGACGCATTGGAACTCCATAAAATTTTGGTTGAACTTGATAAAAAGAGTGCCGAAAAAATTCATTATAAAAATACGGTTAAGGTCATAAGGGCGATTGAGGTTTGTAAAACGCTTGGTATTCCTATGTCAGAGGCTGCGGGAAAAAGTGAGTCTAAATTTGATGTTGAATGGATTGGTTTGAATTTTTCGGACAGAGAAAAGCTGTATGAAAGGATAAATTCAAGAGTTGATAAGATGATTGAATGCGGTGCGGTTGATGAAACTCGTAGTCTTTTAGCACGGCATGGACGGGTATCAAACTTTGTAAATACTATAGGATATAGAGAAATCCTTAGTTATTTGGACGGGGAAAGATCTATTGAAGATGCCGTTGTAGAATTAAAAAAAGTTTCTCGTCATTACGCTAAACGCCAATTAACATGGTTTAGACGCAACGAGAATATTAATTGGAAATATTATTAAAAGATTATGTTATTAAATTTCCGTTTTCGATTTTAAAAATCTGAACATTTTTCAGGAATTCGTCATCGAATAAAAGGGTATCTACACTTGTAATTACGGTTTGGATACCTTTTTCAATGGTTTTTAATAAATAATTTTGACGAACTTCGTCGAGTTCCGCCAAAACATCATCAAGAAGTAAAACGGGATTTTCTCCGATTTTGTCGGCAATAATGTCAAGTTCAGCAAGTTTGAGAGCCAAAACGACAGTTCTCTGCTGTCCTTGAGAGGCAAATTTTGTTGCGTCATTACCGTTAATATAAAAATTAATATCGTCTTTGTGTGGGCCTACAACTGTTTGACGCTTAATTATTTCAAGTTCAAGTCTGTCTTTTTGTTTTTGTTTGTATTTTTCCAAAATTGTTTGAGCATCATAATCGTTGTCTTCCAAAAAATTACAACTGTATTTTACGGTCAAATGTTCGCTATTGCTTATTTTTGAATGTTTTTGTTTTGTAATTTCTTCTATTTCTTTGAGAAATTTTTTGCGCAAAAAAATGATGTTGCTTCCCAAAATAGAAAGCTGCTCATTGTAAACTTCCAAAAGAGTTTTGTTTCCGTCGTAGTTTTTTAAAAAATTATTTTTTTGCATGCGGATTTTATTGTATTTTGAAAGTCTGTCCGTATATGTCGGATATATTTGTAAAATAGCCAAATCAAGCCAGCTTCTTCTGTCTTCGGGACTTCCGCGAAGCAGCATCAAATCCTGAGATGAGAAAAGAACGGTTTTTAATACGCTTTTAAATTCCTTTGGATTTGTTTTTAATCTATTTGTTTTAAGCTCTCTTTTTCCGTTAAAAAAGTCAAATTCAAGTTCGATTTCGGTATTTTTTTTGATTAGAGATGAAACAGAAAATTTATTTTCACCGAATTTCAAAAAATCAGTTGTATTGTATGTTCTTTGAGATTTTAAGGTTGATAAAAGATAGATACTTTCGAGAATATTTGTTTTTCCTTGAGCGTTTTTGCCTATAATAAGTGTTTTTTCTTTATCAAAGGGAAGTTCAAGTTCGCTAATATTTCTAAAATTTATTAACTTTAAATTTAAAATCTGCATAAAAGAATTATAATTGTTGCAAAGTTCTTTGTCAAAAAAAAGTTTGTTTCTGTTGGTCCCCATCATGGAGTGTGCAAGCTCAAACACATGATAGACAAAAGTAGTCTATTATGTATTGAACTTGCAAATAGGGGTTGAAGTTTTTTAAGACATGATGTATAATGATAATGTAATTAATAAATTGGAGGATAAACTTATGAACAAAATTTTAACCCGAGTAGGGGGGGGACGTTAGGTCTCAATCTTAGCAAAGACGCGGATTTTGCTCTTGAAAATTTTAATGGGGCATCAAAAACCCGTCATTTAAAGTCCACATTGGATGCGCAACATATTCTACCATGTCATTGCGAGGAGTGCGTCAGCACGACGTCGCAATCTTATGACATAGGATCGCGA
>JAFUZZ010000162.1 GCA_017476325.1 bacterium
TATCAAATCTGCCATCGGGGTCTGACATTTCGATTACAAGTGAGTCGTATCTGTCCTCCAAAAAATCCTCGTATTTTATGCTTTTGATAAACGGTTTGAATGTTTCTGATACGTCATGGTGGTTGTACATCAGGTGGATTTCAGGACGCAGAGAGTTAGTTGACGAAACATTTGAAACAGTTAGACCTCGATTTTTAAACGATTTGCGCGGATTATAAGAAATTGCATTAAACCAAGGCATAACTGCGTTGTTGAGCATTTTAACGGATTCATTCAAACAAACAAGAACAAATTTTTGTAAAATAGTTCTGTTTTTAAGCCAAGGATTGTTTTCAAAAATAACGTCTTCGCTAATTAGATTATTTTCAGCCATTTGAGTAATAAGGTTGTAATTTTCAAGAGTGTAGATTTTTTCTTTGTTGTTGATTATTTGTTTTACGGAGATTTTGTTTACAAATTGGCTAAGCTCAGGTTTTTGGGCGATATCTTCAATCAATTTGGCAATCACGGAGATATCCTCCTCGTTGGTAACAAGCATAAGCCTGTCAGAACTTTCGTTATATTTGAAGTTAAGATATTTTTCTTCCATTTCGTCATACTTTTTATCGATGTAGTTGGAAATTTTGTATCCTACGGCAGCAGCAAAAGTAAAAGCAATAATAGGAGTAAGAGTCGGTAACACTACGGTTAGTGGTGTTAACATGTAAATAGCAATATTTCCAACCGTAACAGTTGCCCCTGAAGAAAGAATTGCAGTTATGGTTGCTTGTCTAAGTCCTTCTTGAGGTGCGCTTGTTAATATATCAAGACCAATAAGCCAAGGGGCTAAAAAATTTGAATCAATAAATCTTATTCCAGTAATAGAATTTTTAAAGCCTTGATTACTGAATATCTTCATGCTTGATTGATATACAACATCTTTAACCGAATTTGTCGTATATACTATATTTTTCAAAATATTTGTATCCTCAGGAACGTTATATTGAGGTTCTTTTGTCATCTTAATAGAAGCGACATCTTCATAATATTCCACTCCGCCTTGCAAAACTTTTTCTGTCATTAATTTTCCTCCTTATAATTATCTAGTAACAGTTGTAGTTTAGGATAAATTTTATTCATATCATTTGTATGTAAATTAACAATATCTCCATTACTCAATTTTAAAACAATTTTATATTCTATTTTTTGGTAGGATACAATCTCGGAATATTTAATATTTCTTGATGAAGTCCAAAACTTAGCAAAAAAATTTAATTTATCAGGAACTCGAATAACAATTTGTTTTTTTGTGAAAATAAATACGTGAGCAAGAACCTGTACCCAAGCTAAATAATAAATTCCAAAAATTAGAAGAATAAAATGTTTATTAACTTGCGTAATGAAAAGATTATTAGTAATATCCGAAAAAATGTACATTGGAAATATTGATGACCCTATGACAAAACCTATTAAACCCGGAATAAATATTGTAGATTTCCAAGTCGGTGAATAAACGAATTCGATTTTTTCATTGGGAAACTCTCTTTTAAATTTTGCTAAATGAACGTATTTCCAAGTTTTGTTTACAACAACTGCGATTATTATTGCAACAACTCCCGTTAATATTCCGCAAAGCATTTCAAAATCCAATAAATCCATTGTCATTAATTTTTCTCCTTGTAATTATTTAGTAACAGTTGTAATTTGTTGTATGTTTTTGGGGATATATCACATACAAGTTTTTCAGTTTCCTCGTTAGAAAAATGTAATTTAATTCCATATTCAAATTTTTCTATAAAATCTATTTTTTCATAAAATATGCTACCGGATTTATAAGATATTTGTGTGAAAAAACCCAGCTTGTCCGGCACATATATAACTATACGGCTAGATGTATAAATTAAAACAGAACATACACCTACAAGTATTATTAAAAAAAATACGATACATATTAAAAGAAAGAAATATTTATTTGATTGTGTTGTAAGATATATACTATTAATACTTGGAAATAATACTAATGGAGTAAATGTTGAACCCAAAACAAACCCACATAACATCGGTAAACCTATTAATATTTTCCAAGTAGGTGAATAAACGAATTCAATTTTTTCATTAGGAAACTCTCTTTTAAATTTTGCTAAATGAACATATTTCCAAGTTTTGTTTACAACAACTGCGATTATTATTGCAACAACTCCCGTTAATATTCCACAAAGCATTTCAAAATCCAATAAATCCATTGTCATTAAATTTCCTCCTTACGTTTTTATAATAATAAACTACTTTTAAAAAATTTTCCATTAATTTTTGATAGATTATTTTTATATAAAATTTTTTCGAAAAAAAATATATAAAAAAAGTGTGACTAAAAAGCAGTCAGTCATTGCGAAGAGTGAAACGACAAAGCAGCGGATTTCCGTACGGATGGCGTCGAGGACGAAGTCCGAGCAAATCTGGCAAACGGAAAAAGCGAACTTGTGGCGAAGCCACAAAAAGCGATTCTCTGCGAGCGTGGAGCGCTACCGAGCGAAGGCTGTCGGAGGCGGAGTACTCCGCCGACAGAATGCCGTTATACGCGAGGGAGATAGACAGGAAATCCAAGACCAATCCCAGGCGCGTCAAAAGAGCAATCCGTTAAAGACATAGGATCACGACGTCGTGCTGACGCACTCCTCGTGATGACATGTAGTACTAATGAATGCGAACATAATGGACTCTATTCCAATTACGCATTGAACGCAACGAACTCCTCACCATGTCATTGCGAGAGTTCGAAGAACCCGTACATTGTTGTCCCGAATAATTTTGTAAAAAAAAAGAGCAAGACGCAGCAAATAAATGCTGTTTGTCCTAAAATAAAGTTGTCCGGACAATAAATTAGGAGGTCGTCTTGCAAAAAGATAATACCATAATCGGAAAACTTTTGTCAGGTATAAACCGTAAGAAATTCAAGCGAATAGTCGATAAGTACAATGGAGAACATCACTCAAGTATATCAAAATACGTTTTAAATGCTTTTCCGATATAGTTGTTCAAATCACTTGCAAGAACGGAATATTCGCTCAAATCTTTTGATGCCAATTCTCCCGCAAGTCCATGTACAAAAACTCCTGTTTTTGCCGCGTTGAAACAATCTAATCCCTGTGCCAAAAATCCTCCGATTATTCCCGCAAGCACATCCCCGCTTCCGGCTTTTGCAAGGGCGGAGTTTCCCGTATTATTTATATAAATATTTTTATCCTTATTTGCAACAAGAGTGTTGTGCAGCTTCAAAACTACCGTTGCACTATATTTCTCAACACATTTTAGTGTAACCTCTTTCGGATTTTTAAGTATGTCGTCAACAGAAATGTTCATTAATCTTGACATTTCTTTGGGATGTGGCGTTAGAATTGTATTTGGCGGAAGTTTACAGTTGTTTTTTGATAAAATATTTAGTCCGTCAGCGTCAATGACCAATGGAAGATTTCTGATATTATCTAATGTGTGCCAAAATGTTTCAACCGCATCATTGTCTTGAGAAAGTCCGCAGCCTAAAATTACGGATGAAATTCCCGAAAAATTTATTTTTTGACGTTTGATTAAAACAAGTTCGGGAACTTGAAACGATGCTGCCGTAAGGGTGTTTTCACTGCTGCATAAAATAACTTTGCCTGCGCCTGATTTTAATGCTGCAACACTTGACAATATTGCCGCTCCGGAGTATTCATTCGAACCGGATACGTTTAAAACGGTCCCGAAAGTTCCTTTATTTGAATTTTGTTCACGCTTTGGAAACACCATGTCATTATGGGTCTTCATAGGTGTATTGTCCTTTTTCTCGCAGTTGACGTTTGTATTCAAGACGTTCTTCAACAGTCATTGTTTCCATTTTTTTCAAATCTTCGTCGAACCATTTTATTTTTCGGGCTGTAAATTGCAGTCCCTCCATTTCACTTTCGTGTCTGTCCATATTTACTCCGGTTTTGCTTTTTTAATTAAATTCTCTGTATAATTTAAAACTTTTGTCAACGTATCCTCTCTTGACAGTGCATCAATAAGAGTTTGTTTTTCTCCGTCAAAAATAAAATTTGAATACGAGAAATCACTGTTTTTCTTTGCAACTTCAACTGTCATTGAAAATTCATCGTCAATTTCTTTTATGCAATAAAGTATTAAACATCCGCCATGTTCGCAGAGTTTTTCTATCGGAAAATCGTTACTGTTTTCCAACAGAGTTTTTATTTCATAAATTACATCTGTTATTATTTTTTGAAGTTTTGTATTCATAGTTGTGTAAATTAATATTATTTGTGAAGAGAAAGAAGTCCCTCTTCGGTAATTTTTTCTATCAATGCAGGGTCAATAATTCTGTTATAAGGGACGCAATTTTGTAAATCTTTCGGCAAATTATCATTTGCTGCCCAAAATAATTTACGGGTAAGTTCCGGTTTCGGAATTTCGATGCCAAGTTCGCTCAGACGATGGTATTTGTATGTGTCGGAAAGATATTTTGAATATTCTTCATAGCTTTCTTTTGACATTCCCCGCATTATTGTTTTTATTTTATCATATATTTTTTCTGTTTTTTTGCCTTGACGAATGTCGTATGGAATATGCTCAATTTCCGCAAAGTTATTCACGTTTTTACCGCGAATTTGAATTTCCGCATCAGCAAGCATTTGACCCGTTGTGTAGTTAGTTTTAAGATTTGCCTGAGTAGTCGTGTATCCCGAACTTTTTGTCGCCTTTTCCGAGTTTGTGTTTATAAAACGGCGAATTCCCTGAAAGAATCCCTCAGGTTTTCTTTCTAATTCGACTCTTTGCCAACTGTCCAAGTTATTTTTGTTTACTATAGTTAAAGGTTTATGGGTTATTTCCTCGTAGTTGTGGGCAATTCTTTTTAATTGAGTATCTGAGAAATAAGACGTTATTTCGTTTCCGTAATTGTTAAATTCGTCGTCCGCTAACTCAAGGGTTCCTTTTTTAAGCAGTTCAATAAATTTACTTACAAATTCATTCGTTTGAAATTCTTTTAGTTTGTTGAGACCTTTTTGTACTATTTTTTTTGTATCTTCGTCCAAAGTGTCCATTTTGGCTACGTTTGCAATAAAATCTTTATAAGTCATTTTATTATCCAGGGCTTTTTCCAAAACCTTTTGAGATTTTTCCTTAGAAATGTTTTTTAATACAATTCTTGCCCCGTATCCGTCACCGATACCCTTGGCGATTTCATTGGTATTTAAAGTTTCAAGTTTTCCTTTTCCGTATTTTGAAATAAGTTTGGATAAAACAGAGGATTTGCTCTTAGAGCGCGTCCCGATGCTGTCAACAGAATATATGTCGGAAAATTCTTGTTTACACAGGTTTTTAATTTTCCCAACGTTATTTTTATAGTTATCGGATAATATTTGAGAGACTTCTTCAAGAGACTTGAGTGCCTCGATTGGTTTTTGTTTCAAACGCAGAGCCTGTTTAACGAGGTTTTCAATGTCTTTTTGCTCAAGGTCGGGATATTGGTTTGCTATTCTTTTGGTTTGTTTTTGAATTTCTTTTTCAAATTTTTTGTTAAATAAAATCTTGTTTAAAAAACTTTGTTTTAGAGATATCGGTTTTGCACTCTTTTCAAAAACATCGGGTTCCACAGTTAAAAAAACTCTGTTTCCAATGTTTTTAGCCGCTGTTTCTATTGATAAATTTTGAGACAGTTTATCTATACGCATTCCAAAATCTCTCTTCTGCATGCTTTGTCGGCAGAAAATACAAAAACTTTAACTTGATTTGTAATCTCTAAAAATATTTTAGATTGAAATTTTATTACATTCTTTCGGAGGCTAAAAAGGGGAAACAGAAACTGTTTAAATAAATTTTTTAAACAGTTTCAAACTTTTGTTGTCACTTTAAAACCGATGGATTTACTGTTCTTTCAAACACATAACGCGGTTTTTCAAAAACACACCTGTTCGATTTCGTTTTGTAACTACACTTTCCTACCTTATACTATATATAAAAAATTTTTCGTGAAAAAATTGTCAGCGTATCTCATTCATGTTTTCATGTTTTTACAAAAGTTTACAAACTAAGTAACAGTACCGAAGAGTATTCATTCTGAGCATAAAAACACCGTCATTACGAGAAACAAGGTGACGAAGTAATCCATGACAAATCTTATTCGGGATTGCACCACTACATTCGCAATGACGAATAGTGTAAACGCTTTCTAGTTTGACGCGGTTGCACTTACGCACCATTTATTTGCATCGTAATCAAAGCTTATTCCGTTTATTTTCAGGGTTGTTCCTTTTTGCAAAAGAACTTCATCTTCGTTTGGGAAAAAGTTTCCGATATTCAATCCCTCAACAAAGACGCCTTTTGTATTCGGCTCGGTTGTAATTTCCCAAACAAACCCTTCTCTTGAACCAAAATTTGAAGATTTATCTTGACTAATGGTTGTGGACATAAAAGCGGGCTGAAATGCGGTTATTTCATTATCAAGTACAAATTCTTTTATCTTATTTATTTCCTCTTTATTTCTTGATTTTTGTGCGGCATACATTTTTTCTCCCAGGTTATACTCTTCTCCGCTGCCGAGTTTTACCTTGTCTAATATTTCAAAACCCTCGCCGCGATAAAGTTTAATTGGCTTTTCTATATTTTGGGTTTCCATATAATTTGAAATTTTATCAATATTGATTTTATTGTGTTCATGAATCGTATATTCTTTATTAATATGTTTTCTGCGAAGTTCGGTATTTATATCAGAATCGGAGTCCATTTTGTATTCGGCAAAAGAGTAAATATTTCCTTTTACATCACTTTTTGCAATATTTTCTATCATTTGAAAATAGTTTTTATCCTCTTTGCATTTTTCAATAAACGGAACCAATCTGCCGTTATAACCTAAAATCAAGAACGTTAAAAGAGTATTATCAAAATGTTTATCAAAAATTTCTTCGCCTTTTTCTCTGTCAACTTTCAGAAAATCTTTCATCAAATCTATTTGTTTATGTTCAAGCGATCTTTCATACATTTTCTTATAGTTTTTAGAAAAGAAACTCATTTCCTCATACAATTTTACTTCTTCTTCCGCTGAAATAGGTTTCTTATATTCACCTTTGCTGTCAACAACAAAACCGCTTTTTAGCATTTTATCAGATATTTCTATTGATGTTATCGGCTGTTTAACCATGGCTGCTGACGTTATTGCCGTTGCTGCGGCAACACTCATTAAAGGTGCGGTATTGTTTGCAACTGTTTTTCTTATCGGATTTGTAACCTTTGCCGCATTTTTTGAATTTAATATTTTGCTATAACTTACACTTGATATTGAATTTATTTTCATTATTTATTTCACATACAAATTTGAATTTGGGTTTAACAATTTTGCTCCCTGCGCGATTGTTCGAGGGAAATATTTTTGTAAATAGTGTGCTCTTGAAGATAATCTGTCAACGGTAAAGTCTGTTGAAAAGAATGCGTTTGTTTCCGCTACAACTTCCGCAGGAGCTCTGTCAATGCCACCGCAGCTTTCAATGCCGTTTATAAAATATGAAATGTAATCTTGTTGAACATCAGGAAAGGCTTTCAAAAACGCTGATTTTTCCATTTCATAAGTTTTTCTGAAGTTAGGATTATTTGTAACACCTCTGAATTTAGGCAATCTGTCTTTTGAGTGTCCGCTTTCATGTGAGAATACAAAAATGTTATCTCCGCAATCTAAATCGCGTGTACCTTCCATTTTTGATTCCATTACATTTTCAATCATAACCAATTTGATTTTTCTTTCTTTAAGGTTCAAAATCATATCGGCAGACATTTTATCAAGGAATTTTTTCGCTTCTTCCTCTTTTCCGTTTGCTTTGATAATTTCATCGTATTTTATAACGGAAGTTTTATTAGAAACCAAATCGGTAATTTCCAGTCCGTCATTAACTTTCGTCATGGTATAGCCATGCCCGTTAAGAGATGAATATGAACGTTCAGGGGATATTCTTTTATACACTCTGTCTACGGTTGACAATACGTTTCCTTCTTTGTCGGTAATTTGATAAAACATTTTTATGTCATCTTTATCTTTTGACGCATTGTATTCATATTCCGTTTTTGTCCCGTCAAGACTCACAAAGTGTTTTTCAACATGGGTTGAACCGTCAGGATTTTTAACACCTAAACTTTCGATTTTCTTATTACCGTTTTCATCAGTTATTGTTGAATTTAATATTCCTTCTACATCAGATTTTTCAAGAACTTCGGTTCTTGTTTTTCCTGTCATCGGATTTGTAATTTTACGAACCTCTTTTTCTAACGTTTTCTTATCTTTAAGAACAACATCAGAGGTTGTATTGTTTTTGTAATCTTTATTTATTATGTGTTTTGTTGCGAAATCTTCTTCCTTGTTTGTTTTAGGATTAATTTTTGTTTCATAATCCGTATGATATGTTGATTCGTATTCGATAACGCCGTTTGAAGAGTATTTTTTCAATAGAGTATCGGTAACTTTACCTTTATCATTCTTTTTTGATTTACGTATTGTTTTTGAACCGTCAAGCTCAGTTGCAACGGTTTCTACATTCTTTTTATCAAAACTTGTTTTTCTTACTATTGTTTTTTTGTGCAAAATCCCTAATTTATCCGCTGTTATAGGATAAAGCTCAGTCTTTACTTCTCCGTCTTTATCTTTTACGGTTGTTTCCGTTTTTATCTTTGTCGTTCCGTTAATTCTTGAGTGCTTAATTGTTTTTGATGAACCGTCTTTGGCTGTAAATACTTGTTCCATTTCCGAAAATATCGGTGTTTTCGCAGTATTAAACAATTTCAAATTGAAAGAATATGAATTATCAACTGTCTTGATTGTACAAATTGCCTTTTCTACATCGGTTTCCGGAATGTATGTACATGATTTTATATTTTCGGGATTTAAAATAACTTGCTTAAAAGTATTTGGTGCAAATTGTTTTATATATTTAAGTGCAACGGTTGCATTTTTATCGAAAACTTTTTTACCGTCAATTTCGTGATTACGCATTCTTAAAGCACGTTGTTGTGCGGAATTATTTTGCAATGCAGGTAAATTTGACGCTGCAACGGCAGATGCTGTCACTGCTGATGTTACCGCCGCTGCGGTTTTAATAGTGTTTGTAACAGAACTTTTTGCAGCCTTTTGAGACAAGCTGTTTTGCACACTTACACTGTTTTGAATTTGTGATAAACCTACCTTTGAAACGTTCATATATTATACAAAACGATTAAGTGTAAAAAATTTACTTAATAAGACATGTCCGGTTTACAAAAGTTCATTAATTGAGTTTTACCGGAAACTGAGGCGGTCACAATTTTAATTTGAAACTTTGCCTTTCATGTACCAAATTCCGTTTCTGTATTGAGCATTTTCAATTTCAATTTTTGAACCTTTTTGCAAAAGTACTTCATCGTGAAAACTATAGAAAGAGGTTGTTAAACTTTCAAGATATAAACCTTTTGTGTTTGGTTCGGTTTCCAATTCCCAATAAATCCAGTCTTTGCGTTCAAATTCGTTGTTTGAATTTGCGGATGTTGACATAAACGCAGGCTGTGTTGCAGTTAAACCTTTTTTATTATTTATAAAATCTTCGACTTTTTTAATTTCATTATTGTCATTTGACTCAGACGCTTTTTTCATCATTTCCGCAAGATTTATTGTTTCTCCGTCCGGAGCTTTTACATCCTGAAGCACATAAAATCTTTCTCCGCGGTAGAGTTTTGTTCCTGCAGGGATTTTTTGTGTGTCAATGTATGATGAAACTTTATTTACAAGGTCTTTTACTTCTGCGGTCGGATTTTCACAATTTCCTCTAAGGTATTTTTGTGCTTCTTTTGCTATGCCCTCTTCGTAAACTTTACCCTTATATTGGTGCAAATATTTTTCTGTTTTTGCATCAACAGGATTTAAGATAGTGTTAACCGCCATTTGGTATATATTTTTGTCTTTTACGGTTTGAAGTTTTGTATTGAATTTTAAATTACAAAAAACATTAACAAGATTTTCAAAATGTTTATTAAACATTTTTTTCCCAAGTTTTGGGTCAATGTTTAAAAAGTTTTCAAAGTCTTTAACATTTTCTTTTGTAAAATAAGTTACGTTATCAAGATACACATCAGAGCCGCGACCGTGAATTTCTTCATAGAGTTTTAATCTTTCCTGAGGCTGCGGATTGCGTTTATAGGTTCCGTATTGACTTTCTTTATATCCGATTTTTGCAAGTTTTTTTAGAATGTTTTTTTCGTTAACTTCCTCTTGAGCATTAACGAGCGTTGCGGCTGCAATGGCTGAGGCAGCGGCACTGCTTATCAAAGGGGCGTTTTTCATTGAACCCGTATTTTGTGATGTCGAAATTGGGGCTGACACAGGCTTAAACGTTTTGTTAATGTTTGGTTTTATTGCTGAAATTTTCATAATCCTAGTTTGAAACCTTTGCTTTTATGTACCATGAATTTTTGCTTCCGTCGTAGTCCGCACTTTGAATTGTTATTTTAGAATCTTTTTGCAACAGAACTTCTTTTTCGTCCGAAAATATTCCGTTTAAATTTACACCCTCAATGTAAAGTCCTTTTGTATTCGGCTCGGTTGTAAATTCCCATAAGATATGATTTCTTGCAAATCTCTTGGCAAGAGATTTATCCATAGATGTTGATAAAAATCCGTGTTGAACCGCGGAAATTTCGTTATCAAGTAAAATTTCTTTAACCTTACTTTCGTTTTCGGGATTGTCCCCCGTATCACGCATCAAGTTGCCCAGGTTTACGGTTTCTCCGTTTTGGAGTTTTATGTTGTTTAGAACTTGAAAGCCCTCGCCGCGATAAAGTTTAATTGGCTTTTCTATATTTTGAGTATCAATATACGAAACCATTTTATTAATTTTGGGTTCCAAATAGTCCGGAATTTCAATATTATTTTCGGCTTTTTGTCTCAGACTGTAATTCCAATTTGATGATGTGTCTATTTTATAACTGTAGCAATTTTGAATGTTATCGACATCTAATTTATTATTTACAATGTTGTTAATCAAAGATAGGTAATTTTTGTTTTCTTCGCAAAGTTCGTGATAATCTATGCGATTTTTTTGACTTTCCAAAATTAAATATAAAGTCAGAAAATTTTTAAAATTATTATTAATAATATTTTGAGAATTTTTCTTATTGAGATTAATAAAATCTCTCATTTCCTCAATATCTTCATAATAAATCGGTTTAGCAATCAGATTTTTGTAACTGTTGGCCAAATTTCCGAATTGTTCGTCAATTTCTTTTTCCTCTTTTTTAGAAAGTGTTCTTACAAAACAGTCGTCAAGATTATCTTTTATGTAATTATTTTCTAAAAGTTTATTTTCAATATCTTGAACGCTTACTTCTTTTGTTTTAGGTCTAACCATCGTTGCTGCGGCAATGGCAGATGCGGCAGCCGCACTCATCATGGTTTTATGGTTTTTAATCGGGTTAGAAACAGCATTTTTAACCTCTGTTTTTGCAACGGGGATTAATTTTGAAAAACTGTTTATTACGGGATTAACTTTCATACCCGCTGTAAAACATGTGAAGATTAAAAATTTACCTTACAAAAACATGTTTTTACAAAAGTTTACTAATTTGAAACAACTCCGTTTATCATCCAGCAACCCTCTTCTTTGTCAAAGTCTAAATCTTTAATTTTTATTTGTGAACCTTTTTGCAAAAGAACTTCGTTTTGTTCTTTAAAATGTCCGTTTGTATAAAGTCCCTCTACAAAGGTTCCTTTGGTATTTGGTGCAACATCAAGTTTCCACACGACTTTATCGTTAAATATGTAGTTATCTTTAAAATCCAGCGCAATGTTTTCGGTTAAGGAAGTTGATGTAAATGCGGGCATTTTTACGGTTATTTCATTATCTAAAACAAACTCTTTCATTTTTAAAATTTCGTTATCATCGTTTGAGTTTGCAGCCAAAAACATCATGTGCCCAAGGTTTATTTTTTCTCCGTTTTTTACTTTCGCATTGATTAAATTTGTATGACAACCCTCACCGCGATAGAGTTTTAAGGACTCGGGAACGATTTGTTTATCAATGTAATTTGAGATATTATCAATGTGTTTTTGTAAGCGTTTACTAATTTTGTGAGGATGTTTTCTCAGTGCGTCTTGAATTTCAAATCCTGTGCCCGTGCAAGCTTTACCCTTATATTTACTAATGCTTTTGAAAGTCTTTTTATCAATCTCGTTTTGTGCAAGGTTTTCAATCAATTTAAAGGTGTCTTTATTTTGTGTTGATTTCGTTGCAAAGTCATCGGAACATCTGCTGTTTTTTAATATCATGTACGTTCCGAAAAGTGTGCCAAAACTTGTTTCTAAAAGCCTTTTCCCTGCCTCTTTGCCGGAATTTACAAAATACCCGAAATCTTTAATCGTATCGTTAGTCACTGTTTGAGAAAAGATTTTTTTGAAAAAAATTCCCCCCATAAATCCGTATTGTTTATTTAAAGTTTTTCTTTCGGCTTTGGTTAACGTTCGCGTTAAAGTACCGTTTGCACTTGTTTTATACCCATTTTTAACAAATGCTTTTGTAATTATATTCTGTGATACATTTACTACCGGCGGTATTTTCATACGTCGATTAAAACTTGTGAAGAAAAAATTTTTACAAATTATTTAAAAGTTTTTACAAAAGTTCATCATAGACTTTTTTAATTTCTTTAATATCCTGCCACATAAGCCACTTGGGACTTCCTTTTTCCCTGCTGTCGTTGCGTAAAAGATAGGACGGGTGGAAGATTGGCATGATTTTTGTATCTTCAAGTCCGTAATCTTTGCCGTCAAACCATTTACCGCGAATACGCGTAATTCCACCGATATTATCCCCAAGAATTGCTTTGGCTGCTATTCCTCCGCAAAGTAGCAAGATTTTGGGTTTCATAAGATTTATTTGAGCGTCTAAATATTCACGGCATGCTCTTTGTTCTTCCGGCAGAGGGTTTCGATTTTCAGGCGGGCGGCATTTTATTGTATTGCAAATATATACGTTGTTTTGACGAGAGAGTCCGACGCATTCAAAAATTTTATCCAAAAGCTGTCCCGCTTTTCCGACAAAAGGTTTTCCTTTCACATCTTCCCAATAGCCCGGAGCCTCTCCGATAAGCATTAGTTTATGGTTCGGTATTCCGTCATCAAAGACGATGTTTGTGCGTGTATTTGAAAGTTGGCACTTCTGACAACCGTCACATGACTTTCTTATCTTTTCAAGTTCTTTTTGCATAAAAAAATTATATTACAAAAACCGGTTTGAAACTTTTGCATCAAATATCCACATTCTGTTTTCTTCATCATAATCAACATTTGTGATTGTCATTTTTGAATTTTTTTGAAGTAAAATCTCATTTTGATTTGCATCTTTGCCTGTGATATTTACTGCCTCTATAAATATTCCCTTTGTTTGAGGTTCTGTTTTTAATCTCCATAGTATTCGAGTACCTTTTACGGTACTTTTTCCAAAAAGATTGAAGGTTTCATTAATATTATCGTTCAATGATGTGGACATAAATCTCGGATTTGTAACCGTGATTTCGTTATCCAAAATAAATTCTTTTACCTTATCAATCTCGTTTTTGTCACCTGATTTTGCGGCATTTACAACCATTTGGCTTAAATTAACACTGTCAGTGCCATGCTGTTTTGCCGTCCTGAGGTTTGTTCTCGGACGCTCAACTCTATATAATGAGAGGTTTTCGGGCAAGTCACATTTGTCTATTACGGACGTTATATTATCAATATGATTTTGGATAGTTTCGTTTAAATCACATTCCGCATTCAAAGCACTTTGTATAGATTGCCCTATTCCGTCATATACATCTGTTTTATATATAATTAGGCTTTCCAAACTGTCTTTGTTAATTTTGTCGTTTTCTGCGACATTTGATATAATCTTCATCATTTCGGGACCTTTGGCTTTTATTGATGAAAGATTATTGTTGTTTTTCAAAATACAAAAGATTGTAAAAAAGTTTTCAAAATTATTTTTATAAAGTTTTTCTCCTGTTTTTTTATCAATATCAATAAAGGTTTTAAATGATTTTATATCACTCGTTGTGACCGGGTTTTGTAAAAGAGTCTTATAATCTTGAGCATATTTTCCGTACTTTTTTGACAAGATTATTTCATCATCTTTTGTGAAATTTTTAACAAGGTTTCCCTGTTCATCTTTTTTATAATTCAAATTTAAGAGTTTCTTCTCAATATCTTTATCAGAAATTCCTCTGTTTGCAAAAGAAGCTATTGCAAGTGCAGCAGGGACAGCAGGCAAAACCGGTACGGAACAAGGTTTTGTTGCCGCTTTGTTTATCTTCGGCTTTGCCGTAATTTCTGATGTTTTTATAAGATTAATCGGAGAAATTCTCATACTCGGTGTAAAACATGTCAATATTAATTTTTAACAGAAGTTCAAATATATTTTTACAAATGTTCATATAAAAATAATTTCTATTTTAGTCTTTTGCTCTTCCGTTAATTTTCTGTTTAAAACTCCGTTTTTATCTTTTGTGATAGTAACCTTTTGTAGAAATATATGTCATTATAACCTGCCATAAACGAAACTTATAAGGTTATAAAAATATGTCAGAAGAAAAAATTGCTCAAAATATAAAGATTTTATCAACATATTTTGATTTGTTCATGTTTGGGATATAATCTATTATGTTATAGTTAGAAGTAAGGAAAAATTTTGAAAAGTTCACGATTAACTACGTATATATTTATTGCCCTTATACTCGGTATTATTTGCGGTTGGCTTGCACCGGATTTCTCCGTTAAACTTGCTCCGCTTGCAACAATATTTTTAAACATGGTTAAAATGATTGTTGCACCGCTTTTATTTGCAACTTTGGTTGTCGGCATTGCGGGACATGGAGATATTAAAGATTTAGGCAAAATCGGGATTAAAACCTTAATTTACTTCGAAATTGTAACAACAATAGCGTTGGCTATCGGTTTATTTATAGCCAATGTATTTCAACCGGGAGCAGGTTTTAATGTCAGTGCAAGCGCTCATAATATGTCACAAGCTACCGAAATGGCAACCATCGGAGCAAGTCAGTCGTTTTCGCACTTCATTGTTAACCTTTTCCCTACAAGTATTTTTAAAGCGATGGCAGACGGAAATTTGTTGCAAATCGTTATTTTTGCCGTATTCTTTGCCGTTGCTATATGTTCAGTCGGAACTAAGGCGAAACCTTTTTTGGAAATTTTAAATTCTCTGTCCGAAATAATGTTTAAGTTTACGGAATATGTCATGATGTTTGCACCTGTCGGTATTTTTGGAGCAATAGCCGCAACTGTTGGTGAAAACGGACTCGGAGTTTTGGCAAGTTATGCAAAAGTATTGTTCTCAGTATACTTTGCACTGGCAGTCTTTTTAATCTTAGTAATTTTCATCGTTTGTAAAATCGTCGGAATATCTTTCAGGGCTCTGTTGCAAGTATTAAAAGACCCTGCCTTGCTTGCGTTTTCAACTGCAAGTTCAGAGGCGGCTTTGCCTAAAGCAATGGAATTGATGGAAAAATTCGGTGTACCTAAAAATATCGTAGGATTTGTAATGCCTACCGGCTACACTTTTAACCTTGACGGGAGTACATTGTATTTATCTTTGGCTGTATTATTCTCCGCTCAAATTGTAGGAATTGATTTGCCTTTGGCTCAACAATTAACCATCATGTTGGCGTTGATGATTACAAGCAAGGGCATTGCAGCCGTACCGAGGGTTGCGTTGATTGTTCTTGCGGGAACCTTGTCAAGTTTTAATATTCCGCTTGTCGGGGTTGCAATTTTGCTTGGCATTGATCAAATTCTTGATATGGGCAGAACAACCGTAAATTTAATCGGAAACTGTGTTGCAACCGTTGTTATTGCGCGCTGGGAAAATGTTTTTGATTATGCCAAAATGCATAAGTTCGTAAAAAGTTTAAAACATAGTAAAATTTAAAAAGAGGAAATTATGGAACAAGAAAAAATAAACTATAAGGAAACATTAAATTTACCGCAAACATCTCTTGCGATGAGAGCAAATGCTACTCAAAAAGAACTCGAAACCCAACAACGCTGGCAAGATATGAATGTCTACGAAAAAATGCTTGATGGTAAAGACAAATCTAATTCTTTTGTTTTGCACGACGGACCTCCTTATTTAAGTTCCGAAAAAATCCACGTAGGTACGGCATTGAATAAAATATTAAAAGATATTTTGATTAAATATAAAACTATGCGAGGTTATTACTCACCTTACGTTCCCGGTTATGACGGTCATGGCTTGCCTATTGAAAATAAAGTAGTAAAAAATATTAAAGGCGGACGTGAAGCCTTGACACCATTGGAATTGAGACAAAAATGCAGAGAATTTGCCCAAAACAGTTTGAAAGGGCAAGAGGCGGAATTTAAAAGACTTGGAGTTCTCGGAAATTGGGAAAATCCTTATTTGACAATTAAACCCGAATTTGAAGCCGAACAGGTTAGAGTATTTTGGGATATGTTTAAAAAAGGTTACATCGAAAAGGGTTTAAAACCTGTTTATTGGTGTGCTTCATGCGAAACGGCACTTGCCGAAGCCGAAGTTGAATATGCCGATCATACTTCAACTTCAATCTATGTAAGATTCAAGTTTGATGATGAATCAACATCAAAAATTAAACAGCTTTCAAACATCAGTGATGATAATATTTACGCGGTAATTTGGACAACAACACCTTGGACGATACCGTCAAATATGGCTATAAGTTTGCACCCAAGATTTGAATATACTTTGATTAAGAAAGACGGTGATGTTTATATCATCGGACAAGAACTCTTAAATAATTTCTTAAAGGATGTTGAGTGGGAAAATGTCGAAACTCTCGGAAGTGTTAAGGGACAGGACTTGGAACTTTTGCAAACACAACATCCGTTGTATGACAGAAAATCTCCGATTATTTTGGGTGAACACGTTACCGCCGATGCCGGAACAGGTGCTGTTCATACCGCTCCGGGTCATGGTTTAGAGGACTATGAAGTCGGTTGTAAATATAATATTGAAGTTTTCTCTCCACTTGACAGCAAAGGTGTTTGGACGGATGCTGTTCCTGATTTGCAAGGTATTCCTTATTACAAAGGGAATGAAATTGTTATTCAAAAACTTGAAGAATGCGGAGCTTTACTTCAAAAGGCTGATATTAACCACTCTTATCCTCATTGTTGGAGATGTAAACATCCTGTAATCTACAGGGCAACTCCTCAATGGTTCGTTAAGGTTGATAAGTTTAGACAAAAAACTCTTGATGAAATTAAAAACGTAAAATGGATTCCTGCATCAGGTGAAGTTAGAATTTCTAACATGGTAGAGGGTCGTTCGGATTGGTGTATTTCCCGTCAAAGAGCGTGGGGTGTTCCTATTCCGATTTTCTACTGCGAGGACTGCGGTGAAGTTATAATTTCCGAAGAAACCATTGAAAAAATCGCTCAAACTTTTGAAAAAGAAAGTTCTGATGCTTGGGTAAAATATTCCGCAGAGGAACTTTTGCCTGAGGGTTATAAATGTCCTAAATGCGGAAAAACTCATTTTAGAAAAGAATCTGACATTATGGATGTTTGGTTTGATTCAGGGGTGTCCTGGAGAGCGGTTGTGGAAAAGAGAGCGGATGAACTCGGACATACTCCGGTTGATTTATATTTAGAGGGTTCTGACCAATACAGAGGTTGGTTCCAATCTTCTCTTTTAACCTCTGTTGCAACACAAGAAAAAGCCCCTTACAAGCAAGTTTTAACTCACGGGTTTGTTTTTGGTGAGGATGGCAGAAAGATGTCTAAATCTTTGGGTAATTACATAAGACCTGATGAAATTATCAAAAATTACGGGGCTGATATTCTAAGACTTTGGGCTGCATCAGTTGATTACAGAAACGATACCAAAATCGGTAATAACATTATTGCACAGTTAGCGGAAATCTTTAAAAAGACAAGAAATACATCAAGATTTTTACTTGGTAACTTGTTTGATTTTGACCCTGCTAAAGATTACGTTAAGTATGAAGATTTGAAACCTCTCGATAGATTTGCACTTCACAAACTAAATCAGTTAACAAAACAAGTTACGGAAGCGTTTGAAAATTATGAATTTTACAAGTATTTTCAACACTTGCAAAACTTTGCGGCAGTTGATTTGAGTGCGTTTTATCTTGATATTGTAAAAGACAGACTTTATACTGCGGGTAAAAAATCTTTATCAAGACGTGCTTGTCAAACGGTTTTATATGAAATATCACAAAACTTGATAAGAATTCTTGTTCCAGTAATGCCGCATCAGGCTGAGGATATTTGGTCTAGTGTTGAAGAATGTCAAAAAGGCGGACTTGAAAGCATTTTGCTTGCAAATTGGGTTGAGGAACACCCAGAGTGGGATAATCCCGAACTTGAAAAGGAATTTGCCTCAGTGCTAAAAGCAAGAGTCACCGTAACAAAGGCTATTGAGCCATTAAGAGCGGATAAAAAAGTCGGAAGTTCTTTGGAAGTTGGTGTTTTCATCAAGGCAGACGGAGAAATTGCTCAGGCATTGAAAGCAAATGAAAGTGAATTGAGTAATATTTTCATTACTTCGCAAGCGACATTGACAGACTCCGCACCGTCAGATGTTATGAACGAATTGACAGAGGACGGATTAACAGTTTGGGTTTGCAAAGCACAAGGCGAAAAATGTGAACGCTGCTGGAAATACAGACCGCTTGGCGAACATAAGGGACACGAAACAATTTGCTCCGAATGCTATGAGGCAATTTCTGAATAATTATGAATGATATAGTACAAATTCAAAATTTAATATACACAATAAGAGGTTGCAAGGTCATGATTGATTCTGACCTTGCAGCTCTTTACGAAGTTGAAACAAAAATGCTCAACAGAGCGGTTAAAAGAAATATTGAAAGATTCCCCGAAAACTTTATGTTTCAATTAACAAAAGAAGAATGGGAAAATTTAAGGTGCCAAATTGGTACCTTTAAAAGAGACATCCGGAAATACTTACCGTATGCTTTTACAGAACAAGGGGTAGCAATGTTATCATCGGTTTTAAAATCTAAAAAAGCAATACAAATCAATATTCAAATTATGAACACCTTTGTTCAAATGCGGAAATGGGCGATTGAGAATAAGGAACTCGGGCAAAAACTTGCGGAGTTGGAACATTATTTTATAGAACATTGTAAAGTTCAAAAACAGGACATGCAAAAAATCTACGAAGCAATAAGTTTGCTTATGGATAGAACGAAACCAAGTCAAATAGGTTTTATAAAAGATGAAACATAAGATTTAAGAGGGTGACCAAAAAGTAGTCTGTCATTGCGAGGAGTGAAACGACGAAGCAATCCCAATAGCATTATATACAGAGATTGCCACGCCGACAAGTCGACTCGCAATGACGACATGATTGACTTTTTCGTCACCCTCATCATCTTTATGTAATGAATGTTATTCGTTATTCATCTAAATAATCCATGTTACCGTTTTGAAGAATGTATAAATAGCCAAAGCCACAAGGCTGCTGCATTATAGATGATTTGGCTCTACAGTCTCGAACATCTTCAAAATCGTGTTTACCTGTGCTCATAGTATATGATATTTCAAAAACATCTTCACTTACTTTATTTGGTCCTTTTGCTCCATTTACATCAAATGCTATCATAAGAGTCCTATAATTATCATATACAAGAGCCATAGATGAACCATCGGCTAAAATAAAACTATATCCTGGCGTTTGATTTTGATTAAATGGCCACATTTTACATGTTGATGTATCTAAATTTGGACAGCTGTTAATTTCTTCACATGAATATGTAGTCGGAAAACAACCGCTTGAATATATATCACCTTTACCGCAAGATTTTGTAACTTTCATGTTATCCATAATATATTTTATAAACGCAGGATGTTCCCCGCTCAAACCATATTCTCCATCGTATGTTATGTTAACATTCTCCCATTTATCCATAGTTCCATGCTCAACTTCCGCAAGTTTTATAGCATTTGTTAAATTTGCGTAGAATTTTTTAACACCTGCAACATATTCATGTCTTTTTGTCTTTTGCATAAGTGTCGGAATAGTCAACGCCGCAACTACACCAATAATACCCAATGTGATTAAAACCTCCGCTAATGTAAATCCAAATAATTTTTTCATAAATTAACCTCCTATTTATGTATAATGTTTGTTTTTATTTAAAAACATGTAGTAGTATAACATAATTTATTTATATTGTCAACATGTTACTCTATGTATTTGTTAAATTATTGTAATAACATGTTTACAAAAGGCGGATTAATTAATGACAAAATTAAGGGAATTATTTGGAAAAAGGCTGGAGCAAATCCTAAAATCTCATAAAATGAAACAAGTTGAACTTGCCGACAAGCTTGATATTGATCCGCAAAGTATAAGCAGAATGATCGCCGGCAAGCATTTTCCAAAAGAAGAAAACCTCGAAAAAATGATTATGGCTTTTAATATAAATCCTGAAAGTTTATTCAAATTTTCCGAGGTTTTGGATGATAATGATATTAAAGCAGAAATGATAAGACTGATTTCTAATGCATCAAGCAATAAACTTCGCCTCGCTCATAAAGTATTGACCGCAATTTTTGAGTAGAAATTTTACCTGAAAATTTTTATATAATCTTCAAAAACATAAAATCTGTTTCGATTATAACCTGTTTTTTCTTCTAAAATTCCATTTTCAACAAACGCTTTAAGAAGATTGTTTGACGAAACAATAGATATCCCCAATTCTTCAGATACAATCTTCGCATTAACTTTAGGCTTTGAATATAGCAATTCTAATAATTTTTGACCGATAGCAACTCTTTTCCCAATTTGCAAAATTTTTATTTCGACTTCTTTTCTTAACCTGATAATTTCATCAAAAGTTTTTATACTGCTTTTTGATGTTTCAACAATCCCGTTTAAGAAAAATTTAAGCCATTGAGTCATGTTGTCAGTTTGTTTAACCATAGAAAGTGAATCATAGTATGACATTCTGTTTCGTTCAAAAAAATCCGAAATATACAACACCGGTTTATTTAATAATCCCGTACTTATTAAATATAAAATAATCAACAAACGTCCGGTTCTGCCGTTACCGTCTAAAAAAGGATGGATTGTCTCAAATTGATAGTGTGCTATACCGGCTTTTATAAGTTCAGGTAAGCGCAAGTTTTCATTGTGCAAAAACTTTTCAATATCACTTAGTAAATCGGGTAACATATTCGGTTCCGGCGGAACAAAAAAAGCATCAGTCAAGGAAGATCCGCCAATCCAGTTCTGAGATTTACGAACTTCTCCCGGAGTTTTGTGTTCTCCCCTGACACCTTGCAAAAGAATTCTGTGTGCTTCTTTGATTAATCTCATTGAAACAGGTAATTCTTTTAATCTTTCGACAGAATAATTTATTGCTTTTATGTAATTTTGAACTTCATGCCAATCATCTTTTAATTCGGGTTTTATTTGCTCAATCGGAGTTATTGCATCTTCAAATGTCGTTCTTGTACCCTCTATTCTATTTGAATTTGTTGCTTCTTTTGTTGCATACATCTTAATAAAAAAATTAATATCAGGAACCAAATCAGAATAAGAGTTTAATTTTCCAAGCCAAAGACTTGCATCTTGCAATAAATTGGCAAGGTCTTCTAACTTCCAGTCTATATCATCATTAATAAATGACGGAACAAAAGGTTTGTACCCTTTATGTAATATATACGTTCCTGCTTTATATTCTTTCATTATAAATTTCCTTATTTAAGTTTAACCGCTTTTCCTTAATTATAACATATTTATATTAAAGTTTGCAATAAACCTAAATATTTTTACAATTAAGCCTCTTTTTTATTCTATAATATTTGTATGAAAAAGATTTTATTATTATTAGCAATTATATTTTTTACAAATTCTGCTTTTGCTGCAGACACTTTGAGTTTTATTTATATTAACGGTTCAAATAACAACGACAAGAAAATGAAAACCTGGTATGAAAACGGTGTCAGAAAGCTGCATCCCGTTTTGAGAAAAAAGTTTTTGAAAAATCGTACCGTCAAAAAATATTACTCTAAAATTGGCGGTCTTAATATTAAACAAGATCCTGTTATTTTCTTTTGGGGATACGATAGCAAAAATGATTTGAACTTTGTTAAATCTCAGTTAGAATTTTCAAAAATGGTAAGTTCTTCTGGTGCATATCTTGTTCGAAGTTTAATCACTCAATTTATGCATGATGCGATATGGGTTCAAAAAACTCACAACATGTTACCCATCCTTGATGATTTAAACTCCGCCGTAAAAAAAGAGGCGCTGGACGGTAACAACGTAATCTTGTATGGGTATTCGGCAGGAAGTTTTGTAACCTATGAATATTTGTTTAACAAACTGCGCTATCTTAATTTAGAAAATCTTTTTGCAACATTACAACAAGACAACGCTTTTATGAATTTTGTGAAATCTAATCCGCAAAACGATACGTGTATTTCTGCTCTTGAAAAAAGCGGTATCGGAACATTTTCTTCAAGCGGACATTTAGTTATAAACAATAATCCGACTCAATTAAAGTCTGATTATTTAAAATTAGATGCTGTAACAGAAGATGTTTGTGCCCCAAAAGACAAGGTTATGGGTGTGGTTAATTTTGCAAGTCCTTTGGTCTTATTTTATTCCGACCTTGCCGATCCGAATTACGAACTTAATTATTATAACAGGTTAATGGTTAAATATATTTTCGAAAACGGTATTTTTATGATGACCGTTAATTTTAAAGAAGATCCTCTCGGGTTTCCGACAAGTGACAACTTAACCGTGAACGAAATACAAAATCGTTTGGAATTAAAAATCGAAAATCCGACCGGTGTTATTTATGATAACTCAGGAGTTTGGAGCAAAAGAATGTTCCCGTTTGCACACACCGCATATTGGTCTGCAAGGGGAACTTTCTCCAATGCCGTTGTTAAAAGCTTTATAAACGGATATAAGTTTCAATATAATGTAAAATATCAAAACAAAATTTTAAAAAAATTTAAACGTTCAAAAGTGTAAAAAGGGGGTGACAAATTCTTATTTTTTAGGCTTTTTAGTCACCCTCTCAAAAATTTTTTAAAAACTAAACGGATAATCATCAGGGATTTTCCAGCCGTTCATGCGTATTAATTGCGTACAATATGCAGGGTTATTTTTGTTTAAAGCACATCCATAATTCCCTGACGTTCTAAGATGTTCTTCCGTTCCGTCCCACTGATACATATAAGGCTCAAACCCTTTTCCATAATGATATTTGTTGTTTGCTGAGGTATCCCCCGGGCGGAAGAAAAATTGAAACCATTTTTTGCCGCAATCCGAACCGACAAAATCATTTTCAACGCCGGAATTCCAGTAGTCTGTTGCTCTCGGATAAAATATCGTTGCATTGGAACTTATTAAAACTAAACTTCCGTCGGGAAATTCCAATATAACTTTCCCTTGTCCTCCTGTTTGAGAGGTTACTTTTGTTGTTTTTATATATGGAAGCAAATATTTTTCAACCCAAGGCATCGCAAGCGGTTTTGAATAGTCAAGACTCTCATCCGCATTAACGGTCGGACCGTGTCCCATTGCATCCCATTTTTCTTTCGGTCCGTTATCAACTTCCGAAAGTTCTATTGCCTGATTCATTGTTGAATAAAATTTTGCAAGTCTTGTTTCGACAATACGTTTGTTGTTGTTTGAAATCAAAGTCGGAATTGCAAGCGCCGCAACCACGCCAATAATCCCCAATGTTATTAAGACCTCTGCCAGCGTAAACGCTCCTCTTCGAATTTTCTTTTTCATAACTTTTAATCCTTTCTGTTTTATGTATGCAACACTTCATTTATTATAACATATAGAATTGTATATATGCAATACAAAAATGAAAAAACGTTACAATTAGTTAAAGTTCTGGGGCAAATAATTCAGCAAAATAGGGTTAACAGGGACAAAAAATCTCTTAACACTTTTGCTTATGAATATGATTTAAGTCCGGGGAATTTAAGCCGTATTGAAAACGGACAAATCGAGGCTAAAATTACAATGTTATGGAGAATAGCGGAGGCTTTAAACATGCCCTTATCAACTATTTTTAAACAGCTTGAGGATACTTTAGGAAAAGATTTTTACATTTCCGATAAGTGAAGGGGTTGATTTGATATAGTAAATATGCTACAATACAAATATGAAAAGATTGGAATATTACACAACCCTTGATAATAAATGTCCTTATATTGAATGGAGAGATTCATTAAGTTATCCTTTTCAAGTTAGAATTGCTAAACGCCTAGGAAGAATACAAGAAGGTAATTTTGGGGATTGTAAGAAATTAAAAAAACAGTCAATTATCTGAATTACGTCTTGATTTTGGAAAAGGATACAGAATTTATTACAAGGAACTGGATGATGTAATTATTTTAATTCTAGCCGGCAGTAATAAATCAGACCAAAAATCGGTAGTAAAAAAGGCTGATGAATATTTTGAAGAATATTTAAGTAGGAGTGAATTTAATGACAATAAGTTTTGATGATGATCTTAATAGACAATTACAAAATCCTGAATTTCAAAAAGAATGGTTAAGACAAACAATTCTTGATTATATTGAGAATGGGGATTACATTGAGTTTTTTAGAGCGTTAGAACAGGTAATAAAAGCCCGAACAACGGTTACTGATTTTGCACAACAAGTTGGGATAAACAGAGTGCAACTTGTCGATATTTTACATGGGCGTACAAAAACCCCAAGTCTTATAACCATCGGAAAAATATTATCCGGATTAGGTTATACTCTTGATGTTAAATCCGCATGATTTAACAAAAATCGGTTTGTCTGATTGCTTCATAAAGTACTATTGAAACGGAGTTTGAAAGGTTTAAGCTTCTCTGACCCTCTTGCATTGGGATAGTGATTGCACTTTCACCAACAGATTTTAATAAATCTTCAGGCAAGCCTCTTGTTTCGGGACCGAACACAAAAAAATCATTCTCTCTGAATTCTGTTGAGTAAATGGTATTTTTAACTTTTGTTGTTAAATAAAAGAAACGACGACCGTCTTGATAAAGTTCTTCCAGAGTATTTACCTTTGTAATATTTACGGAATCCCAATAGTCAAGCCCCGCACGTTTCGTGTACTTGTCTGTGAGAGCAAATCCAAGTTTTCCAACCAAATAAAGATTTGCTCCCGTACAAGCACATAACCTTGCTATATTTCCCGTATTTTGAGGGATTTCGGGTTCATATAATACAATGTTAAATTTTTTCATTATTCTGCTTTTGCTTCTTCAGTTTTTTCTTCAACAAATAATTCTTTGCTTTCAAATATTACCGGCAAACCTCTTAATACACAAAGCATAACAGCTGCCACTGCACATACGCATCCTGCAACATTGATTAGACATGCCGCAAAAATGTTCAATGACGGAATGTACGCAATTACTAACAAAATAAACGCTAACATTTTCATTACGGCAAATAAAATTCTCATAAATTTTGAACAGCAAATGAATTGTCCGACAGGGTCTTTTTGCATGCTGTCTTTTCCAAATGCTGTATATCCTTTTGCCATAGCGGCACTTCTTAAACAATCAACAATAATTGTTCTTGTCAAAATGATTATAGGAAATGAAACAGAAATCCATCCTAAAACCGCAAATGAAATCCAATATGCGTTTTCGGCAATTCTGTCACTCATAATGTCCAATGCTGCACCGAGTTTTGATTCTTCGTGAAATTTTCTTGCTACGTATCCGTCAACGCCATCAAGTATAAATTGTAAAACCAAAAGTGACACAGCAGTTATCATTGCCTCTGTTGTACCGATAAACAAAAAGTACAACGATAAAAATGTGATTAAAATTCTTGAAAGTGTAATCCAATTAGCCATAATTTTCTCCTTTTTATTTTTTCATTCTTGATAGTGCAAAATCAACCTTATCAAGCTGTTTCACCTTATCACCCAACATAATTTTTTCTGCTTCTTCCAATACTTTTACGACAACATAACCGTTTTCTCCGTCAGAACGTGCTTTTTTGCCTGTTTGACAACAACTTATAAAATGTTGACACTCAAGTTTTAACGGTTCAATTTCCAAATAATCTATGGCAACATCTTCAGGTTTGCTTGGAGCAAAGTTGTCATAAATTTTTAATTTTCCGTCCGCAACCGTATCATCAAGAATTGCCGTTGCTTTTGTTCCGCGAACCAACAGTGTTACGTTTTTCTTCGGAGTAATCCAACTGTCAGAAATATATCCTACAGCACCGCCCTCAAATTCAATGCTGATATGAGTTATATCCATGATGTCGTTTCTTTCGGAAGAGCATCCGGTTGCAGAAAGTACGCGAACAGGATCTTTGCCTATAACGTAACTTATCATTGAAACGTCATGTGGCGCCAAATCCCACATTACACTTCTGTCATTCTTATGATAATTTACGTTCAATCTGTCGCTTTGACAGTAAACTATTTCGCCCAAAGTTCCCTCTTCAATTAACATTTTTAATCTGTTTACTGCGGGATGGTATAACAGCAAGTGACCGACCAGTAGTGTTAAACCTTTTTGTTCGGCAAGTTCCATTAAATCCTTTGCCTCTTGAGCTACTGTTGAAACAGGTTTTTCAACATAAACATTTTTACCTGCCATTAGTATTGATTTTACAAGGTTGTAGTGTGTGTGGCTCGGCGTTACAACAACAACACCCGTAATTTCTTCATTATTTAAAATGTCTTTGAAATCTTTTGTTACGGCAACTCCGGGATAACTTTCCGTAACTTTTTTAAGATTTTCTTCATCCAAATCGCAAACCATGCTTAAAGAATTGAGGTTATAAAAATTTCGGACAATATTTCTGCCCCATGTTCCGCAACCTATTATTGCAATTTTTTGTTCTTTCATACTTCTTATTCCTCACCTAATATACAATTATCTATTAATCTCACTCCGTCTGTTCTCAATGCTATAAGAACAAGTGTTTCATCGTCCGCACTTTTTTTATCTTCCAAATCTGTTTTGTCAACAAATTCCAAATACTCAAGTTCGTGAGCGGCTGTTAAAAAACTAAACGCCGTTTCCTTTAATGCATCAATATCCGTAATTCCTTTTTTATACAGGGTTTTGATGTTTTTTAAAATTTTACTCAAAACTAAAGCATTTTCCTTTCCCTCATCAGAAAGATATTTGTTTCGGGAACTTAGCGCAAGTCCTGAGTCTTCTCGTATAATCGGACATGGTACAACTTCAACGGGAACATTCAAATCTTTAACCATCTTTTTAATTACAACTAATTGTTGAGCATCTTTTTGACCAAAGAACGCATAATCCGGCTGTACGATATTAAAAAGTTTTAAAACAACTGTGCAAACTCCGTCAAAGTGTCCGACTCTTGTTTTTCCGCAAAGCTTATTTGTATAAAAGAACGGCGGCACAACGTAGGTTAAGAAATCATTTGAACGTCTTGTATCTGTCCCGTACATCTCCTCGGGTGAGGGCGCAAAAACTATGTCAACACCGTTTTCTTCGCAAAGTTTAACGTCAGCATCCAAGGTCCTCGGATATTTGTCTAAATCTTCTCCGGGACAAAATTGCGTCGGATTTACAAAATCTGATACAACGGTTTTGTCGCATGTTGCAACTGATTTTTTTATCAGACTTAAATGTCCGTCATGCAATGCTCCCATAGTCGGAACGAGTCCGACGGTAAGGCCGTCTTTTTTCCACTGTTTTATTTGATTTTTAAGTTCTTCAATATTTTTTAACAACATAATTTCCCTGCTTCTTCTTCTTTTAAATTAAAACTCTCATCCGCATTTGGAAAATTTCCGTGCTTAACATCGTTAATATAACCCGCAGCGGCATTTTTAATTAACAGACTCATATCTCCATATCTTCTTACAAACTTTGGTGAAAGGTCGCAATACTTACCAAAAACATCGTCTGAAACAAGAATTTGTCCAGAACAATCTTTTCCCGCACCTATTCCGATTGTCGGAATATCAAGATGTTCAGTGATATATTTTGCACTTTCTGCAGGAATCATTTCAAGAGTAACGGCAAAAGCCCCTGCCTCTTGAACTTTTTTTGCTTGTTCCATGAGTCTCATAGTTGCGTCATAGGTTTTTCCCTGAACCTTAAAACCGCCAATCGTATTTAAAGATTGAGGAGTGAACCCAAGGTGTGCCATAACAGGAATACCTGATTCAACGCATCGTTTGATTACTGCTAAAATATGATCTGTTGCCCCCTCAAGTTTAACCGCACCTGCACCGGCCCTAATCAATTCTCCGGCATTTTTTACCGCTTCCGCAATATCCGCATGATAAGACATAAACGGCATATCCGCAATGACCATGGCTCTTTCGGTTCCTCTTGCAACCGCACCGGTAAAGACTTTCATGTCTTCCATTGTGACATTACATGTATTGTCATAGCCCAAAATTACCATTCCCACACTGTCACCAACCAATATAAAATCAATTCCCGCCTCGTCTAAATACTTTGCGGTCGAATAATCATAAGCGGTTAAGGAAGAGATTTTTTCTCCGTTATTTTTCATATTTTGTAATGTTTGAACCGTTACGTTTTTCATTTTTAAATTAATCCTCTTTTTTATTAGATTTTCTGTACCAATAGTAAATTGCTCTTGCAACACGATTTGAACTGTGTCTTACAAGACCGTCTTTACTTTCTTCAATAAGTTTTTTAGAAACTACCTGAATACCTTTTTTTCTTGACGGTTCTTCGTCAAGTAAAACGGGATAAGAACCTGCAAGTTCATATTTTTCTGCAAGATTTTCCGGCATCTTATCGTTAACCAAAACCGCATCAATAATATTTTGGTGTCCTGCATGACTCAAAATCGCGTTAATATGATTGAATACGCTGTAGCCATCGGTTTCACCGGGTTGAGTCATAACATTGCAAACATATATTTTTTTTGCATTTGAATCCGAAATTGCTTGAGAAATTTCTTTAATCAATAAATTCGGAATAACGCTTGTGTACAAACTTCCCGGTCCCAAAATTATCAAATCGGCATCTTTTATGGCTTTTAAAACATCGTCCAAAGCCTTGCAGTCAACGGGGTCAGAAAATAATCTTTTAATTTTTCCGCCTGATTCGGGAATATTAGACTCTCCCTTTATTATTCTACCGTCCTCCATTTCTGCGACGAGTTTCATATCATCAAGTGTTGAAGGTAAAACTCTTCCGCGAATGGACAGAACATTTGACGATGCCTGAACAGCTTTGTACATATTACCCGTAATGGCACACAAGGCAGTTAAGAAAAGGTTTCCGAAACTGTGCCCCTCAAGACCTTCACCCTTTTTAAATCTGTATTGAAAAAGTTTAGTAATTAAATCTTCATCATCAGCAAGCGCTGCTATACAGTTTCTTATATCACCCGGAGGTAAAACGCCGATTTCTTCTCTCAAACGTCCTGAACTTCCTCCGTCATCACCAACTGTTACAACCGCGGTTACGTTGTTTGTAATTTTTTTAATACCTTTTAATAACATTGAAAGTCCTGTTCCGCCGCCAATGGCAACGATTTTAGGACCTCTGTTAAGTTTTCTTTTTCGATATAAAGTTTCTAAAATATCATCATTAGATTGCGGATTTGAGACTTTTAAAACGGAAATATTTGATTTTTGCCATCCGAGGAAAAACAATCCAAACCCAATAATCATTATCATAGCACCGATTGCACCCGTCGGAACAATCATTGCCATGTGTCTTATCCACTCGATTGCAACTGACAGAGGACGCATATCCGATGCCATCATAAATCCCAATACGACAAGGAATAAACCTATAAATACGAGTCCGAACCATCTTTTAACTTCAAGTCCCGGAATTAACCACCCTGCGATTTTAGGAATTTTTATATTTTTTGACATTACTAACTACCCTTTTTAATACTTTCTATACCCAGCCTGATGCTTGCGCTTTCATATAATTTACCGGAAGCGGCGGATAAATTTCGCTCAAACTTTTTATTAACTCTAATGAAATTGCATTTGTTGCAAAGTGAACGGAATCGGCTGTAATATCCAAATAATTTCCGTCAACATCTGTTAATTGAGAATAATTCATATATTTTTGAAATCTCAAACGCATAGCGTTAACATCAGTTAAATCTTCTTTTTCGTAATCTATATTTTTATCGGATTTATAATTTTTATCAAGTTGAATTTCTTTGACAACCGTCAGACAAACATCTTCGCCGACTTTGTCAAGCGTATCGTTTGCCGCCCCGACGTAAGAGAGCCATTTTGAATATTTCTTAATGGCGCGTGCTATTGCACAAGAAAACTCATAGTTTTCAGCAGCCATCTTATACATTGCTCCATGAGGTCTGACAAATTCGATTTCAAGTGCGTTTGATTTTGCAAGTGCATCAATGGCACCAATTTGGTAAATTACAAGAGACTCAATTTCATCGTAAGAAAGCTGCATCGGACGCAACCCAAAACCCTCTCTGTCGTTAAAACCGATATTTGCGCCTATAACAACATTTTTTTCTTTCGCTTTCAAAAGAGCATTTTGTATTGTTAGCGGATCTCCTGAATGCAAGCCTGCCGCAATATTTACAGAACTAACACAGTCCAAAAAATCAAGTTCAAGTTCGTTTTTATAAATTCCGAAACCTTGAGCCAAATCACAGCTAAAATCTATTGATTTATTTTTTTTATCATTATTCTTTTGCATAATAGAAATTTTCTCCTATTTATATAAAAATTATACCACATGAAAAAATTTGAACCAATTCTTTATAAAAGATTAACATTTCTTTTTAGAAGTTTTATATAAACTAAAATTACCCTGATTAAAAATTTTATGCTAAACTTAACGTATGGCAATAATATCTGATGATGAAAATTTTAGCAAAAAGGTCAAAAAAAACGTACTTGTTAAACCTGAAGTTAACGAGTACGATAAGACATTTGAAAACAACATTCGTCCAAAATCTTTTGACTCATATATAGGACAAACAAATCTCAAAGAAACATTAAAGATTTCCATCGAGGCGGCAAAAAAACGTGAAACTCCGCTTGATCATATTCTTTTCTACGGACCTCCGGGACTTGGAAAAACGACGCTTGCAGGAGTTATTGCTCAAGAAACAGGTGTTAGCATAAAAATTACGTCCGCACCGTCATTGGAGCGACCTCGTGATATTATCGGGATTTTGATGTCACTCAAAGCGGGTGAAATACTCTTCATTGACGAAATTCATCGTTTAAATAAACTTGCGGAAGAAATTTTGTATTCAGCAATGGAAGATTTTTGTCTTGACATGACAACGGGTAAATCCCAAAGTGTTAAAACAATGCGGGTACCGCTTGTAAAATTTACTATGATTGGAGCAACAACAAAAGCGGGCGACCTTTCAAGTCCGCTGCGTGACAGATTTGGATTAATCCACAGGCTTGAATTTTACACAAAAGAAGAGTTAATACAGGTTGTAAAGCGAACTGCCTCAATATTAAATATAAAGATAACAGATGACGGAGCAGCCGAAATAGCAAGCCGTTCAAGAGGTACTCCGCGTATTGCAAACAGACTTGTTAAACGCGTTGGTGATTTTGCGATTGTTAAATTTGACGGAGTTATTACGGAAGAAGTAGCAAAAAAATCACTCGAAACACTTGACATTGATAACATGGGACTGAATTCAACCGACAGAACACTTTTGCGATTAATAATCGAAAAATACGACGGCGGACCTGTCGGAATTGAAACATTATCTGCGGCTTTGGGTGAGGATATAAAAACATTGGAAGATGTTTGTGAACCTTATCTTTTGCAAACGGGATTTTTGCAACGCACGCCTCGCGGGCGGAAAGTTTCACCGGAGGCTATGCGATATTTGGGGTACAAACCTCTTGGCGCAAGCCAACAAACTTTATTTTAAATTGAAAGAGGGTGGACAAAGTGTGAACTAAACCCTAAAAACGAATTTTTTACTTTGTCCGGTTTTTAGGGATCAGTTCAGAGACACCCTCTATTGTTGCTTATCACATAAAATTTATTTTGGTTCTACACAATAAACGTGATGATAACCATCACTTTTCCAAAAAGGTTCGGTTCTGCCATTATCACCAACAACTACCATACCTGAACGAGCAGCACAATCATGAGTACAAATATCGGAATCGGCCTCTGACGCAGTTGTAGAGGTCCAATAAGTATTATTACCGGAATGAACAAATAATTCAGGATTAGATTTTACAAGTTCTGACAATGTCCTTGCATCAGGCAGTACGAGACCTTTATCTTGACAAACTTTTTGGGCTCCGGAAAAATAATCGGGACAAAAACCCTCGCAATACTCTGCTCCAATATAAACATCTCCGTATGCGGAATATGAATTGGCATCCGCTCCTAATCCAACATAGTAATCTCCTATTTCATACATTGTAACCCCATTCTTAACTTTGCCCGCTACACAAGAAGAACTGTTAACGGATACAACAAGGTCGCTGCTGTTACACGTTTGACACTTTTCCCCGTCATAAACAGAACAGTTTTCAACGTAACCCTTTGCACACGTTCCGTTTTCATCGTGATAATCGCTGTTACACTCCGTGCAGCTTACACCGTCCGATGTCTGACAGTGTAAAGACGACTTACTTATACACTCGTTATCCACAAGCAAGTTATCTGTTGTACACTTCGTGCACGTAGTACCGCTATAGGTGTCACTCGTGTTTTCTCGAATATCTTTGCAACTCGTTCCGTTGTTTTGATACCCGTTCTCACA
>JAFUZZ010000163.1 GCA_017476325.1 bacterium
CACAATGTGAGAACGGGTATCAAAACAACGGAACGAGTTGCAGAGATATTCGAGAAAACACATGTGCTACCTATTCAGGAACTACGTGTACGAAGTGTACAACAGAAAACTTGCTTGTAGACAATGAGTGTGTAAGCAAAACATCTTTGCACTGTCAGACATCAAACGGGGTAAGTTGCACGGAGTGTAACAGCGATTATCACGATGAAAACGGAACGTGTGCGAAAGGTTACGTTGAAAACTGTTCTGTTTATGACGGGGAAAAGTGCCAAACGTGTAACAGTTCGGATTTAGCGGTGTCATATAAAAATGAATGTATAAACGGCAAAGTTGAAACCAACGAAGATGGTGAAACGTTAAACATGTATCCGTTAGGTGATTATTATATTTCAGAGTCTGTGTCTTATAGTTCACTTACTCCAAGAACAGATACCGATTTTGTAACACAGGGTAATCAATGGAATGAAAATAATGACCGCTGGGCTGCAGCAGATGATTATTGCAAAAGTTTTGGCATGTCATTACCAACTAACGATCAACTTATAGAAATCTACAATAATTCTTCTAAAAATGACGTAGTTCCGACATCCGGTTATGGTTGGTATTGGACAAAACAAGATTATATCTTGAACGATAAATCTAATGGAGTCAAAGATGTTGCTCTTACGGTAAATTTAATTACAGGAGAGCATACAAACGGTATGGCAAAATATGGTGCTGCAAATATTATGTGTATTTCTTCTCAAAATTAACCTGCTTATGCAAAAACTCCATCGACTTGGTGGAGTTTTTATTTTAATTTTATAAATTTTTGCAAAAATTTTTGATTTGTGTTACTATATATACATAGATAAGGGACAAAAATCTTTATAAGATTAGGGATTAGAGGAGTATGACAGAAAACATGACAGAGAATCAGCAAGGATATGATGCCAGTAATATTAGGGTCTTAGAAGGGCTTGAAGCAGTTAGAATGCGTCCGGGAATGTACATTGGTTCGACTTCGCAAAGAGGGTTGCATCACTGTATTTACGAAATCGTTGACAACTCAATCGACGAATCTTTAGCAGGTTATTGCACAGATATTATCGTAAAAATTCACCCTGATAACAGCGTTACTGTTGAAGATAACGGTCGTGGAATCCCTGTTGATATTAAACCCGAAACAGGAAAATCCGCATTGGAAATTGTGCATACGGTTCTCCATGCCGGCGGAAAATTCGGTGACGGCGGCTACAAGGTTTCCGGCGGTCTGCACGGTGTTGGTGCCTCTGTTGTAAATGCTCTTTCCGAAAAAATGGTTGTTGAAGTTTCCCGTAACGGCTATGTTTGGCGTCAAGAATACATGAGAGGCGAACCGACAGGACCTGTTGAAAAAACAAGAGAAACGGATAAAACAGGTACTAAATCTCGTTTTTGGCCTGATCCTGAAATCTTTACCGAAACAACCGAAATTGATGTCGATATAATTGCCAATCGTTTGAGAGAGATGGCGTTCCTTAATAAAGGGTTAAAAATTATACTTATCAACGGAAAGGTTCAAGAAAATCAAGAACAAATTTTCCACTACGAGGGCGGTATCGGCAGTTACGTTGAGTTTTTGAACGCAAACAAAACAGTTATGTTTGAAAAACCAATCTATATGGAAAAAATGGTTGACGGCATGAATGTTGAAATTGCAATGCAATACACGGATGCTTATACGGAAAGTGTTTTGTCGTTTGCAAATAATATTAATACCCACCACGGCGGAACACATTTGACAGGTTTCAGAAACGCGATAACTCGTGTTTTGAATGATTATGCCCGCAAAAATAATATTCTTAAAGACTCAGAACAAAATCTCTCAGGGGACGATGTTCGTGAAGGTTTAACCGCGATTGTCAGTGTAAAACTTTCAAATCCTGAATTTGAAGGTCAAACAAAAGAAAAATTAGGTAATCAGGAAGCAATGGGTGCCGTTCAGGATGTTGTAAAAGACAAACTTCAAGAATGGCTTGAATTTAACCCTAAAATTGCAAAAATGATTATCGAAAAAACTTTGCAGGCTCAACGTGCAAGAGAAGCGGCAAGAAAAGCAAGAGAACTTACAAGACGAAAATCAGTTTTAGAAAACTCTACTCTTCCGGGTAAACTTGCCGATTGTTCTAACAGAGAACCTGAAAAATGCGAAATTTATATTGTTGAGGGAGATTCTGCAGGCGGTTCCGCAAAACAAGGCAGAAACAGAATGTTCCAGGCTATTTTGCCTCTTCGCGGTAAAATTCTTAACGTTGAGAGAGCGAGACTTGATAAAATTTACGGTAACAACGAAATTCAATAAATGGTTCAAGCTTTCGGAATTAACATAAGCAAAAACGAAGAAGAAGTTGAACTTGAAAAATTAAGGTATCACAAAATTATTATCATGACCGATGCCGATGTTGACGGTGCTCACATCAGAACATTGCTTTTGACCTTCTTCTTTAGATATGCAAAACCTTTGCTTGATAACGGCTATGTCTATATTGCCCAACCTCCTTTGTTTAAAATAACAATCGGTAAAAACTCAGAATACCTTTATGATGAAAAGGCACTCGATAAAATGCTTTCCGACAGAGGGGTTAAAGGATTGTGTCTAAGCGATAAAACAAAATCAAAAATTTGTTCGGAAGCGGATTTTGTGGAAATGATAGGAAACATGACCGCATATTACGATTCTTACAAGAACCCTATTTTGAGTCTGTTCCCCGAAGTTATGCTAAGAGGACTTGTTCGTTCGGAAATAAAACCTGAGGATTTTGAAGATCAGGCAACAATGACAAAACATTGCGAATATTTGAACCACTATATTCAAGACCACGCTAAAAACTACAACGTTGAAGATGCTGAAAATTATGTTGTGGAACTTAAATATAATCCAGAAAATGCCCGTTACAACTTGAAATTAACATTAGGTGAAAACATTGAACCTGTAACAGTTAATGCCCATGTTATTAAGAGTAACGAATTTAAACGGCTAAAAAATGCGTATCCGTTAATCAGAAATTTCTTAATCGAAGAAGAAAAAGAACTTCTGCTTGAAACGGATACGGAAACAATTACTGTTACATCGTTTGCGGAACTAAAGAAAATTATCGAGGACAGAGGACAAAAAGGTATCCAGCTCCAAAGATTTAAAGGTCTTGGAGAAATGATGCCTCAACAGCTTTGGGAAACAACTATGGACCCTGAAACAAGAACCTTAAAACGCGTAAGTGTTGAAGATGCTATGCTTGCCGATAGATTATTTGATATTTTAATGGGTGACAAGGTTGATCAAAGACGAGATTTCATTGAAGCAAACGCAGTGTATGCAACAAATATTGATACATAGTTAAAAAAGGAAAAGAAAATGACAAAGAAAGAATTAGTATTTTTAGGACCTCCTGCAAGCGGAAAAGGAACACAGACAAGCAGATTATCAAAGGAATTAAATTTTCCTCACGTTGATACCGGTTCATTGTTGAGAAAAGCTATTGCTGACGGAACAGAGGACGGAAAAACCGCAAAAAGCTACATCGAAAAAGGAGCGCTAGTTCCGGTTGAGATTGTTGCATCAATTATCAAAACAAGATTAAAAGAACAAGATTGTGCTAACGGTTTTATTCTTGACGGGTTCCCAAGAAGTACGGAACAGGCAGAAATGCTTGAAAAGATGCTCGAAGAAATTGATGCGGGAAAAGAAGTGGATTTTAAGGTAATCTATTTTGATATTCCGCAAGATTTGTTGCTAAACAGAATTATTTACAGACGCTCTTGCTCAAAATGCGGTAAGATTTATAATTTACAATCATTAAAACCTCAAAAAGACGGCGTTTGTGATGATTGCGGTTCCGAACTTACACAAAGAAAAGATGATACCGAAGAAATCGCAAAATCAAGATTTGAAACCTATTTTAAAGAAACTGCACCTTTGATTGATTTTTATGACAAAAAAGGTTCGCTTGTTAAATTGGACGCAAACGGAGATGTTAACGAAGTTTGGGAAAGACTTTTAGCGGTTGTTAAATAGTTTAATAAAATTTTCAAAATAAAAGTCGGCTACAATCATTAAAAGATTATAGCCGATTTAATTAATATATTTTACGAATAAATTTCTGATTTAGCCTGTTTCCAAAGAGCATCATATTCTTCGAATGAATATTCCTCCAACGGTTTTGCAGCGAGTTCTTCCATTTTTCTAAAACGAGTCATAAATTTTTTGTTGGCTTTAATCAGAGCTTGCTCGGCATCAATTTTATTCCAACGAGCAAGATTAACAACCGCAAAAAGTAAATCTCCCAACTCTTCTTCCATGTGGGATTTATCATTTTCCTGACAAGCCTCTTTAAATTCATCAATTTCCGATTGAACGCAATCGTAGAGAGAACTTTCGCAATCCCATTCAAATCCGACCTTAACTGCTTTTTTACTTATTTTTTGTGCTGCCATCAATGCGGATTGAGATTTTGAAACTCCGTCCATAACGGATTTTCTGTGCGGTTTTTCTTCTTTTTTTAGTTTATCCCAATTTGATAAAATTTCGTCCGTCGATGTAACTTTAGTATTACCAAAAACATGCGGATGACGATGTATTAACTTTTCATTTAGGACTTTTGCAACATCTTCAATGTCAAACTCATTTTCATCTTTTGCAATTTGAGCGTGCAAAAGAACTTGCAACAAAACATCGCCCAGTTCTTCTTTGAGGTGTTCACTATCGTTATCGTTAATGGCATCAATGGCCTCATAAGCCTCTTCCACCATATTTGGACGAAGAGAAGAATGTGTCTGTTCTCTGTCCCATTGACAGCCGTTAGGGCTTCTCAGAGTTTCAACGGTTTTTATTACATCTTCCAAATTCTTATACATTTTTAGCCTTCTCCAATATTTTTATATCATAGCCCAGTCATTTTTACAATATTCGTGTTAAAATGGCTTTGTGAAAAAACTATTTACATTAATAATTTTAGGACTGTGTATATTACTTTTTCCTGCGTGTACCTATTCAAAGGAAGCGGAAAACGACATTGAATACGATATGGGAACCTTTATTTCAGGAAAAATTCCTCAACTTAATTATTGGACAGAGAGAATTTATTATCCTTATCAGGAAGATAAAGCACTGGTATTTAAGCTTTACACTCCGGCTTATCATAATGATATTAAAAGAATTGACTACATAATATTTGACTCAAAGACAGGTAAAATTATCAAAACAGGAATTGTTAATGAAAAAGAACTTGATTATTACAGATTTTTTAATATTAAGACCATACAATTAAAAAATGGAGATATTTTATTTTTTGAAGCAGATGAAAATTATGTCAATCTTTATGTATATATTTTTAGTTTAAAAGATTTTAAAGTACATGATGTTGGAACTTATAATCTTGAAAAAAGCAGGCTTAGTCTTTATCAAATTTCTGATGATGAAATCTTTATCATTGGAGGTGATGTAAATAGAGAAAGATATGTTCCGAAAGGCAACGATGTATATATTCTAAATTTAAAAACTAAACAAATTAAAAAAATTTATTCTTTAAAATCTTATCGTTACTATTTACCAAAAATAAAACCGTATAAAGATGATAAATTACTATTAGTTGCAAAAGGAGGTATTAATTTTCCTTACAAACATTTTAGTATTTTTGATATAAAAACAAATAGTTTTAAAGAACTGTTATCCGTTCCAATAGTTGAATCTTCCGAAATTAAAGATTTTTTTATACATAATGACACGTTGGTGCTTGAAGAACAATTCGAAGCTTATAATGTTTGTAGTAACGAATACCGTTTGCGACTTTATGATATTCCTACTATGAAAGAAATAGGATTTATTAATTTAAATGACTTTTTCCCACATGAAATTTACAATCGGATAGTTCAACTTCCAAACGGTAATTTATTAATTGCCGGAGGGGAGTATAATCGGGGGATATTTTTTAATTTCGGTAAACAAAAGATTTTTATATTTGATATTGACAGACAAAAACTAATTCCCGTAAAAAATAAACTAAAAATAAATATTCATTTTAAAGACCTTATTTTACTTAATAATGGTAACGTGTTGATGTTGGATTTTTAATATACATATTTTAGTAATCATAAATTTGAATTTTATATGATTTATTATCCCGAAAAGTAAATATATCATTATACCATGTTTTGTATATTTTTCTATTAATAAATTTATGAAAATCTTAAAATAATTAAAGTAAAATAAAACCGGTTGCAATTTATTATCACAATCGGTTTTAAATATTTTATATCAACATTACGAACATCTTGTCGGACCGTCCCAGTATAGTTCATCGGCACAGTGCAAATAGTCCATGTTCTCTTTGAAATATACCCACTCTAAGCAAGCCCAACCTTCGCCATACTGAGGGTTACAAAACCTCCATTTTTCAGGATTCGGGTCTTCGCCCTCTTCTTGACTGTAAGCAGGACTCAATCCATAATTATTGAAGAAAATTTTCCCGTTTTTATTATAAATAAATCTGAATATATCTCTTCCTAATGTATTTGGTCCATTATTACCATTAGTATCAATAAAAACAGAAAAATCCGCAGCACCTGCTCTTATGAGTGCAACCGAACCATCTGCCAGAATTAATCTTTGTAATTTAGTATACGGAAGTGATGATGCAGAATAAAGATTTCCTTTTAATGTGTAAAATGCTTCTACTGAATATTCATCACAAATATTTTGTCCGCAGTCTTTTTGAATTTTTAAATGCGGTTTTAGATATTCAGCAACTCTTGCAATGCTTTCTTCTTCATCGTATACTAATTCCCATTTATCAATGTTTCCATGTTCCAAAACAGCCATTTCTGCTGCATCAGAAAAAATTTTTACATTTTTCTTAACTTTGGCCACCGTTTCTCGTTCGTCTGTTTTTTGCATTAGTGTTGGGATTGTTAATGCGGCTACTACCCCAATAATACCTAAAGTAATTAAAACTTCGGCTAGTGTAAATGCATATCTTTTCATTTTTTTCTCTCCTATTTTGTTAACAAAAATCTATAAAAATTATACAATGTATTCATATTATAGACAATGTTCATAAATTTGTCAAGACTAAAATAAAAATGTAGCATGAAGATATGCTAAATATTAAAGAAGAAATACAAGTTATACTGCTTAGGAACGGACTTTCTATGAGAAAACTCGTCGAAAAAATGAATGATGCAGGACATCCTAAAATGACCATCGGTGGATTTTCAAGAATGCTTGTAACTAAATCTATTCGATTTGCAAAAGTCCAAGAAGTCTTAGATTTTTTAGGTTACGAACTTATTATCAAGAAAAAAGAGAAATAAATCTTAAAATTTTATAAATTAGGGGTTGAAAAATTTGCAACATGGTTTATAATAAAAATACAAAGGGCAGAATTGAAAGCGTCAACTACTCAATTCTTTTACTTCCCTTGTAGTTATTGAATAACTAGCACTATGGTGATAACAATTAGTGCTAGTTTTTGATGTTTGCAAGATTGCATAATCAAACATATAAGCAATAATGTTATGTTTTTATCCATAGACATCACCTCGCTTTCGTTCGAGAGTTCGTATTTTAAGTTCGTACCCGAAGAAATTAAAGTGATTTGGGAAGTGCCCTTTGTATTATTTATAATAACAACTACATTCTTTTAGTAAATACTTTATATAGCCGATTTAAAAACATAACAATGTAAATTTTCATGTCCATGCTACAATAAGAGAGGAAAGCTGAGAAAAGGATATTTAAAATTGGTTGAAAAAAGAACAGTCGCAATAGTAGGACGCCCAAATGTCGGCAAATCGACTTTTGTAAACCGTCTTGTCGGCACAAGACAATCTATCGTTGATGACTTGGCAGGTGTTACTCGTGACAGAATTTATTTTGATGTTGAGTGGCAACACAAAATTTTTACGGTCATTGATACGGGCGGAATTATTCCGGGTGACGAGGATGATATTATGCTTTCAATATTTGATCAGGTTAAAATTGCCTGCGATGAAGCAGATAAAATCATTTTCCTTGTCGATGGTAAAGCCGGTGTCCAAAGTGCGGATGAAGATATTGCAAATCTTTTAAGACGTACAAAAAAACCGATTTATCTTGCCGTTAACAAAATTGACTCCCACGTTCAAAATGATTTGATTAACGACTTTTACTCACTTGCAATAGGAGAACCTATTGCCATATCTTCTCTGCATGGTTCAGGTGGTGTTGGTGACTTACTTGATATGGTAACTTCAGACTTTGTTGTAAATGACGAAGTCGAAGAAACAAACGCTATAAAATTAGCCGTTGTCGGCAGACCAAATGCAGGAAAATCATCTCTTGTAAATGCACTTTTAAATGAAGAACGTGTCATTGTTTCGGATATTTCAGGAACAACAAGGGACAGCATTAACTCCGATTTGCACTATAAAGAGCAAGACTATATTTTGATTGATACCGCAGGAATAAGAAAAAAATCAAAAGTCGGTTGGGGTGTAGAAATGTTTGCGGTAGACAGAGCAATTTCTTCAATTAGGGAGTGTGACGTTGCTATTTTGATGGTTGATGCAACAGAGGGAATGACTGATCAGGACAAAAAAATTGCCGCAACTGTCATGGAAGCAGGAAAAGGGCTCGTTGTTGCCGTTAACAAATGGGATTTGATTGAGGATAAAAACTCCTCAACAATGAGTAAATTTAACAAAAAACTTGAAGCTGATGTTCCGTTTTTGGCTTTTGCTCCAAAAATTTATATTAGTGCATTAACTAAACAACGTATTAATCAGGTTCTTGATCAGGCTAAAGTTGTTTACGAACAATGTATTAAAAGAATTTCAACAGGTATTTTAAACAAAATAGTTAATGAGGCTTATCAACTTAACCCGCCTACAACAGTTAAAGGCAAGCAGTTAAAAATCCTATACACATCACAAATAAAAACACAACCGCCTACTTTTGTTATGTTTGCAAACAATGTTGATTTGCTTAAAGACCACTATAAACGGTATTTAGAAAAGAAATTGCGTGAAGCGTTCGGATTTTTCGGAACACCAATCAGAATTTCATTAAGAGAAAGAAGTAATAAAAAAGGAAAATAAAATTGAAAAAGGTTTACATTGAAACTCTCGGTTGTCAAATGAACAAATCCGATACAGAAAAATTGTACGGAATGTTGGATTTTTTAGGTTACATTGAAGTTAATGAACCCAAAGATGCATTTGATGCGGATTTGCTTATTATAAATACATGTTCCATAAGACAATTATCAGAGGACAAAGCTTTTTCAAGAATAGGAACTTGGGGTAAATGGAAAGAAAAAAATCCTGATTTAAAAATCGTTTTTTGTGGCTGTGTTGCACAGGCAAAAGGAAAAGAAGTTTTCAAACGCGCACATTACGTTGATTTGGTGATGGGAACACATAATATAAACGAATTTCCTGATTTATTAAAACGCATAGAACATGGTGAAAAAGTTTATGCAAATGATGAAACTCCCGTTCCCGAAAGAGATATCGCACAGAAAAGAGTCAAAGCCGTAAATGCTTGGATTCCGATTACTGAAGGATGCGACAATTTTTGCACATACTGTATTGTTCCGTATACAAGAGGAAGAGAGCGTTCCCGCGACCCTCAAAAAATAATCGCCGAAGTTAAACAGGCTCTCAAGGACGGCTTTAAAGAAGTTACACTTTTGGGTCAAAATGTTGACAGTTACGGCAAAAAAGGCGACTATACCGATTGGAATTTGGCAAGACTTTTGAGAGAAATTAACAAAATTGAGGGTAAATTCCGAATTAGATTTACAACATCATATCCGACAGATATAACAGATGAACTTATACAAACGGTAATTGATTGCGACAAGGTTTGTGAAATGTTCCACATTCCGATGCAGTCAGGTTCTTCCGTTATTTTAAAGAAAATGAACCGTAGATATAATCGGGAGCAGTATGCTGAAATTGTAAGAAAAATAAGAGAACAAGTTAAAGATGTTGCCATTACAAGCGATTTTATTGTAGGATTTCCGTCAGAAACCGAAGAACAGTTTGAAGAAACTCTTTCTGTTATGCGGGAATTGGAACTTGATTATTCAAATACCGCGTCATATTCACCAAGAGAAAAGACTGTTGCAGCAAAAATGGTTGATGAATTTATCCCTGACGATGTAAAGGAGAAGCGTCTTGAAATTATAAATAACCAAAATAAAGAAAACTGCTATAAGTCTAATGAAAAATATGTCGGACGGGAAATGGAAGTTCTGATTGACAGTTTTTACGAAAGAAAGGGTATCAAAATTAATACCGGCAGAACAAGGAATAATAAAATAGTTCATATCCCTTGCGAAAAAGATATGACGGGCGAATTTGTCAACGTAAAAATCAACGGATTAAAAACCTGGTATCTTAAAGGTGAATTGGTTTAGTCACACTCAATTCTTACAAAGACAAATATTTTTTAGTAATTATACGGATAATCAGCTTTAAATTCCCGGTTGTCGAAAAAAAAATCATAAATTAAACTTTTGTTTCTTTTAGACTTTCGATATATTTAGTTGCATATACGGCGGCAACTGCACCGTCTGATGCTGCCGTAATTACTTGTCGTAAAGGCGTTGTCCGAATGTCTCCGACCGCATATACACCGTCAACGGAAGTTTTCATAGTTTCATCCGTTACAATAAAACCTCGCTCGTCTTGTTCTAATTGTCCGTCAAATAAGTTAGTATTCGGTTTTATACCTATATATGGGAATACGCCGTTTGTATATAAATTTGTTATTTCTTTTGTTTTTACATTTTCCAGAACTATTGTGTTGACTAAATCATCGCCCAAAATTTCTTTTGGAATTGAATCAAAAATAAATTCGATTTTTTCGTTGTTAAAAGCTCTGTCTTGAACAATTTTATCGGCACGTAAAGTATCTCTGCGATGAATTACATAAACTTTATCCGCAAATTTTGTAAGATAACAGGCTTCCTCAACGGCTGAATTACCGCCTCCGACAACGGCAACTGTTTTATTACGATAAAACGCTCCGTCACATACCGCGCAATAACTTACTCCGCGTCCGATAAATTCTTTTTCGCCCTTAATTCCAAGTTTCATTGGGCTTGCGCCGGTTGCAATTATGATTGTTTTTGCAACAAATTCGTTTTCCTTTGTCACAAATTTTTTGTTTTTCAAATCAACGCTTACTATTTCCTGCATAGGGAATTTTTTTACTCCGAATTTGTCGGCATGATTTTCAAATTTTTCCATTAAATCATATCCGCCGATTAGTTCAAATCCGGGATAATTTTCCAATTCCAAATAGTTAGACGGTTGACCGCCAAACATGTTAATATCAATAACCGCGGTTGAATTGTTTCCTCTTGCACTATAAATTGCTGCTGATAAGCCCGCAGGACCTCCTCCTAAAATTATTGTATCAAAATTTTCCATGAAAAATTTTAACTCCTCTAATCTCCAATACTTGTTCCTGATAATTTTTCGCCTCTAACCTGATAAGATGCTCTGTCGGTTCTTATAACGTGTCCGTCAACATCCGAAATCGTTTCAAGTTTAAGGTCATTAACTCCTCCAAAAGAGTCTTTTCCTAATTTAAGAGTAACCTCATCCGTTAAAATTTTTCCGTGGTAATTCCCAACCTTTGTAAATTTAATAAAATCACTTTTAACGTCTTTAACGGTAACGGTTTGAGATGCTCCCGAAAAAGGATTTTCTAATTTTATGACGTTATTCTCGCGGGAAATGTTCCAAAAATCTATGTTTTTTTCTTTAAACATTCCTTCACGATTTGTAGAAACTAACTGCGACGATACTCGCCAATTTCCGTAAAACGAATTTGGAACATGTTTAATTTCAACGCCTGATTGTAATGTAGTTTGAGCCAATACCGGCATGATTATGAGCAACGAAAAGATTATATAAAATATTTTTTTCATACTAATCACTAAATCTAAACCTAATTAAAGCCCAAATTGCACCGAAACCGTCTTTCCACGTAATTTTTTTACCTTCATCATGTCCTCTTCCGTTATAGGAAATCGGTAATTCTTTAAAACGTGCTTTTTTCTTTAAAACTTTTGCTGTGATTTCCGGTTCAAAATCAAAACGATTAGATTTAATTTTAATTCCTTGCAAAATATCTTTTGATAATACCTTATAGCAAGTTTCGAGATCTGTGAGTTTTTTGCCGTAAAGAACCGTTCCTACAAAGGTTATTAGTTTATTGCCCAAAAGGTGAGTAAGCATAAATGATTTATCCGGTTTGCCCATGAGTCGGGAACCGTATATTACATCATATTCCCCGTTAAATACCGGTTCAACAAGTTTTTCATAATCTTTAGGATCATATTCCAAATCGGCATCTTGAATAATTGCAATATCACCGGTCATATTTTCGAACCCTGTGCGAAGAGCGGCACCTTTGCCCATGTTTTTTTCGTGGTATAAAACACGATATTTATTTTCAAGATTTTTAAGAATATCACGAGTTCCGTCTGTTGAAAAGTCGTCAATAAGTATAATTTCTTTTTCCATTCCGCAAAGATGAGTTTGTTCAACCTTTTGCAAAATTGTTTCCAGCGTATTTAGTTCGTTATATACAGGAATAAGAATTGTGATTTTTTTCATAAAGGTTCTCCTTTTTTTAGTAAATGATATCTTAAAATTAAAAAAAATACAATAACAGACTTCCTCTGATTTAGAATGCCTTTATGAAAATATTGTTGCAATTATGAATTAACAATAGGAGTTTGTTTATCGGCAGGATATTTGAAACAGTTGATAAGTTAAATGTAAATTTATTATTTAGTAATATCTTTAAGAAGTTTTGAAACCGCACTTGCCGTATCATCAACAAAACTTATTACAGATGATGAAGCTTTTGTTATACGGGAAATATGACTAAATATTTTTAAAACCTGTAATACTCCTATTAAACAAATACTGAAATCAAAAATTTTTCCGCCGATACTTTTAAGTATATTTTTTTTATCTTCCGGGTCTGTTGTATTAATATAATTTTTTATTTCTATAATAATTTCAAACAAGGCTTTTATAGCGGTAAAAATTGCAAAAATGCCAATTATAATCCATGCCGCAACTGATGTATCAGGATTTGAACATAAAAACGAAATTATACCTATTATAATAAAAGTGATTATCCAATGGGCAAATACAACCTTTAAAAGAGAGATTAAACCGTTTTCCCAAAAGCCTTTAATTAAAATTTTTATTACATCGGAAATTTTCATAAATATATTTTATAATAAAATAGAAATAATTGCAGCAATATTTGAGAGTTCATAAATCTTTTGTTTATAGACCTGAAAAATACTATCGGAATAAATGTAAATTTTTGTAAATACGAGTTTTAAACAGGTTAAAATCCGCTTCTAATCTTTAATAGAACAGAATAGAAGGGAAAGGAAGGGACGAGAAGGAGTAAATTATTAGCCTTTATATGTTTTTACGTGAGCGTAGGTAGTGTATGTAAAAAGAAAGTGGTAAGAATTATGCAAATATCTCAATCTCAAAACAAACAGTCATTTGGTATTAATATGGTAAAATTTGAAGATGAATTAGCCAAAAAGACATTTAATGCAAAAAATATATTAATATCAAAAGCAAAAATGGCAAAAGTATGGCAAGAAATAGGTAATATGAAGCCAAAAGTAGGACCGGATATAGATGTATTTATCGGGTGTGATTCTTTAAATGGTTTTAAGAGTAGATTAACTTATAATGGAAGTAAAAGTATGTCAAATATGGGTGATGCAGAAATAAAAGGGGAGGTTTTCCATACTCCAAAAAGGATTTTGAATGCTTTTAAAGAATTGATTAATGTTGTTAATGAAGATAGATTAGGTAAAAAAGCTGTTAATGAAGCTGATTTAATAGCTTATAAAAAATAGGACTAAAAAAAATAAAAAATAAAAAATAAGGTAACTAAATAAATGTTTTTATAAAAAAATTCCAAAAGTGTCATAATAATGACGATTTGGCTTGTTAGTTACCTTATTTTTTTAATTTACTCTTGCAAGAAATAGTCCGTTTTTCGTCGGGTTTGATTTTTTCTGTTTTTATACTTCCGACCGTCTAAAACCCAAACACAGCGCAAATGTCCTTTCAATAATCATTTTATTTTAGCAAATCGAACCGGTTGTTAAATTACTGTGGGATTGTCTTGACCTGTTCGCAATAAACGGGTCTACGCTTGACTGTTTCAGAGTTTCTCTCTTACACAGTCAAGGCTTCGCCCTCTGCTCACAGGTCGCTCGAACCAAAGGCAAAACTTCGTTTTGCGGTTCTCATCCCACCTGTAATTTAACACTTAGTTATACTCTGTTATACGGATAGTTTGATTATTATGGAGATACTTAGTCCAAAAAATTGTAAATAAATATTAAAAATTTACACTTTTATTATCAATTTTTATTTTTACTATCTTTTATAAACTTATATATACTTATATATACTTATATTTTTAATGGAATGTTTCTATGCGTGTAGATAAAATTTTAACTTTTAAACCTGTTAATAATCCAAATATAAAAAAGACTATTTCAAAACCAACAAAAAATGTGTTTTTAAAGAATGCTCAAAATCTGGCTATTACTGCATCTACGGCATCTGCGATATATGCAGTAAATAAAGCTCAAAAAATTCATCAGGATAAAATAAATTCGCTTAAAAAACTTAATCTTAATGATGAAACAATAAATAAAATACTCAGCGCTAAAAACAAAAACAATAAGCCATTATTTACAAAGAAAAATATCGAAATTTTAAAAGAAACAGCAAATTTTGAGGATAAACATTTCTATACATATATTATGCAAAATATTGACGGAATTGATTATTTATCAAAAGAAAATGAAAACGATGATTTGAAATATGAAATGCATGCAAAAACAAAAGACGGAGAAGAACATTCTGCTCAAATTACTTTTGATTTTGGGGCTATAAATGTTGATATTTGTGAAACAAAAGGAGATAATTTAATCTATAAAAAATACAATATTGATAATGATATAATATTTGAAACGAATACTATAACAACAAAAGATAATAAAGTGCTTTTAAAAGAAAGTATAGAATATGACAAAAAACGAAATTTAATAACACGCTATATAGACAATAACGAAACTCCTTTTGTTGAACATTCAAAAGAGACATCTTTTTCAGATAACGGTGTCATTAAAAATATTGTTTATAAAACATATAATAATTCAAATTATGAAAATATTACAAAAAAAGCATTATGTAAAGATTATGAAAATAATGCCTTAATTAAAGCAAATTTGGGAAATATGTATGATAAAATGTCTTCTCAGATAAAAGAATATAAAAATCCGCTGACAGGTAAATTGGAAACTTTAGAGATGTCTATATCAAATATTAATGGTGTATATAACTCCATAATAACTGATGAAGACGGAAATTCCAGAATTGAAAGTCGAGGAATTAAAAATCCTGACGGATCTATATCTGTTGAAAAACATTTTGTAAGTCTTGACGGTACAAAAACTGATTATATTTATAAATCATATCCGGCAAAAAATGATTCTTTACCTTACCAAATTTTTGGACAAAACGGAGAAACTCTATCAACAAATAAAGACACTAATAAAGAACACCAAAATATAGAAATGTCATATAGAATAATGGATAAAGACGGTAATATTTTGACACAGGTTAACAGAACTTTTAAAAGAGTTAATCCTAACATTGCATACTCATCTGTTAACGGACATAAATACAAAATAGAAAAACTAAAAGATTCTTATAGCGTTACTGATTATTCAACCGGCAAAACAACAAATATACCTAATACAGAAATATTCGAAAATAAAAAATCAATGAAGCATTCTGAAGTTTTTGATAAATTATCCGGAGATATGTTGCTTGATTTTTATGATAAAGGTTATAAATTCAGATATACCAATGACGATGTTATAAAGAATTCTCATACATTTCCTGTTGATAGAATTATGCAAACAAAGGATAATTTAGCCGCTTTTGCACATGAACTGGGTCACATAAAAGATTTTAGCAGTCAATATGAATTATTACCCGAAGAAATAGAAACAGTGGATGATATAAATACAGAAATATCAAGTAATCCTCTATTTAAAGAAACGTTTGAAAAAGAAAGGAAAGCATTTGAAAAATCTTTTTCTGGTCTTGAACAGGATTATATTCAGTATTTTATTTCAAAATTAAAACATCATAGTGGTAAACATGGCGCAGAAAAAGAAACTGTTGCTGAAGCCAATGCGTTATTTTCAACTGATCCCGGTTTAAGTGACGATGCAGTTAGAGATTACTATTTACAAAAGTTTTTCCCAAAAACACTAGCCATTGCTTCAAAATTGTTAATGGGAAATAATATTTTTCATTTGAATAACTAAATTTTGAAATTTTAAAAAATTTCAAACAGGACTTATCCAAAAAAAAATACATCTACCCGTACAAACTTCGTTTTGCGGTTCTCATCCCACCTATTTACAACAATTCCACAAAAAAAGAGCCTTTCGGCTCTTTAAAAAGGAAGAGGTGGGATTCGAACCCACGGTACGCTCGTCACGTACGACGGTTTTCAAGACCGCTCCGATAAACCGCTCTGGCACTCTTCCTTGCAGTCACATCTTCTTTATAGCATAAAAATTTTTTGTTGTAAACCCCTTTTTTAAAAAATTTTTGTAAAAAAATTTTTTTACTTGCATTTTATTCTATTAGCAATTACAATATTCATTAGGTAAGTCTAATGTTAAAATCAGATATTAAGAAAATTAATCAAGAATTTAATAAAGGAGATATCAAAAAAGCCATTGAATTGTGCCAAATGAGCCTCCAAAAAGATCCGACAGACGCATCTTTACATGTACGCCTCGGAGATTTATACCTGGCATGGCATTTGGATATTTATAATATCTCTCAATATATTGACGAAGCTATTACTGAGTATCAACGTGCTTTAGAATCTTTCATGGATTCTGCCGAAATATATTACAAAATAGGTCGCGCTCATTTCTATAAAGGTGATTTGGATAAAGCCATTAATTATCTTAATATGGCGATTGAAAAAGACGAAAAACATTATAAATCCTATTTGCTTTTAGCTGAAACTTATACAAAAAAAGCAAGATTTATTGACGCTGTTCAGTATGCGCATACTTCAATTAAATTACGTCCAATGGCTAATTCATGCGCGCATTACCTTTTGTATAATCTCTACAGATTATCCGCGTTTAGAAGTTTTAAAATCGCAATGCGAAGTCATAAAGAGTTGATTTTATCTTTCTTAACGCTTCCTTTTGACGCTCAGGCAATCAAAAATGTCGGCAAAGCGTTCTCTTATCTTAAATTTTTGCCAATGCTTTTGAAAGGCTACTTTAAAATTAAAAAAGACGGTATAAGCGAAGCCATTGATGTTTATACAGAGGCTATTGAACGTGCGCCGGGGTTTGTTCCTTTGTATTGCTTGTTGGGTGATATCTATCGTTCAATAGGTGATTATCAAAATGCAATTTCTGAATATAAATCCGCAATTTGGCTTGATCCGTTAAATATTCCCGCCTACAGACATCTTTGTCAAACTTATGAAGAACAGGGGGATTATGACAGCGCGGTAGATATTTACTTGAAGTTGATTGAAATTTTGCCAACCATGCCGGAATTTCATTCAAATCTTGCAAACATTTATTATCTTAAAGGTCAGATTAAAAAGGCTATTGAACATTATCAAACAGCAATTACGCTTAATCCGAACAGAGCATGGACAAGTATTATCGCTCAAACTTTGGGATATGTTCAACAGCAATCTAACCAGGATTTAGATGCTGCAATCAGTGCTTATCAAACCGCTTATGTCATGACGCCTGAAGATATTGATATTTATGTTAATTTGGGAAGTGCGTTCTACGATAAAGAAGATTTTGACAACGCTTTGGCAGTTTACAGAACGGCTTTGGAACTTAATCCTGCAAGTTCTAAAATCCACTGTAACTTAGGGTTCTTGTATTGGGGTAAAAATGATACCGATGAAGCAATTAAAGAGTATGAGCTTGCAATAAAATATGACCCTAATTACGATATTGCTTACAATAACTTAGGTGTAATTTATCTTGATGATTTGGGCAGAGTTCAAAAGGCATGCGAACTCTTTGAAAAAGCAATCGGTGCAAATCCTAATTATGCGCTTGCTTATTTTAACCTTGCAAGAGCTGTCACTATAAAAGGTGATAAGGTTGAGGCGGCTAAACTTTATCAAATTGCTCAGGATATTAATAAAGTTACTAACGAAATGGACTCTCAGGAAATCGCCGATAAAATTACTGAGTTATTCCAATAGTTTTGAGGGATTATGGGTATAAAAAAGTATTTTGTTTTTAGTTTGCTTGTCTTTCTTTTGGCGGCAGGTTTAAGGGTGTTTTATATTAATCAAAAACAAGGGTTCCATGTTGATGAAATCTTTTCACTTACAACTATTGTCGGAAAAAGAATTGAGAGTGATTATTTTATTCATAATGCCAGGAAGGGTTATTTAGGCAAGGATATAAAAAATTATTATTTTCATACTCCAAGACACTCTCTTAAAGAGGATTTGATAAAATTAAGAAAAGATAATAATGCTGATGATGCTCATCCGTCTTTGTATTATTCACTGTTGAGGATTGCGTATCAGTTTTCGCAATTTTCTCCGCAAGGGTTTATTAATTTTGGCTGCGGACTAAATTTGATATTTTTTGCGTTTTCTTTTTTCATAATGAGAAAGATTTTAATTCGTCTTTTTGGGGATAATAAACTTGTACCGATTGGTCTTGGTGCTGCGTTTTTAAATACGGGTACGATTTCAATGACATTGTTTATACGACCTTATGAACTTCAGATGCTTGCTTTTGTCTTGATATCTTATGTGTATTTGGTTTATAAAGATAAGTTGAAAAACAATCTTAATATTTTGAGTATTAAAGATGTTTGCATTTTGTCGGTTTCACTGGCGTTTACATTCCTTTCAGGATACTATTTAGTTTTGTACGTCGGATTTTTGGGGTTGATTTTATTATGGCATGCCGCAAAAAATTTTAAAAATATCGGTGCGCTTACAATTAGCGTAATGTTATCGGTATTTTTAAGCGTGTTTATTTATAACGGGTATTTCTTAATGCTGCATGGTCAAAGATTTGAGGCCGTTAACTTTTCGGGATTTTTTGATGAAATTGTTTTTTATATAATCAATTTTGTTTCTTATTTTTGTAATCTGAATAAATTTTTATTTTATACCATGATAATTATTACGCTGGCATGTTCGATTCCGTTTCTTAAAAATAAGGAAAAAGCGAGAGAAAAAAGTCTTGTTATAATTGCTTTTATTTGGTCATTTATTGTTGCAATGATATCACCTTTTTCAATTATTAGATATATCGCGCCGGCGTTTCCTGTTTTGTCTGTTGCATTGGTTTATGTAATTCAAAAAATAAAACTTGATAAACAAAATATTTTTATTGCGTTATTGTTTTTGATTTATATTCTTTACGGAATATTTCCTTTAAAAAACGAGTCAAGTGATACATTGATTTTTTATAAAAATAATTCCTCCGTGCTGCCTTTTGCGGCAAGAATTGAAAACTTATTTGTATCCGAACTTCCAAAGACAGACAAAAATCTGCCCGTATTAATTAAAGGACATGATTGGTATGCCCCTTTGTATATTATTTCTTATTTGGACGATGATAAAAGATATTTAATTGACTCGGTTGAGGGTCGTGAGGTTGAAATTACTAATCATCCGTTTAAAAATTACTATTTGTATTTAGATACGTCTGTTAATCAAGTATCTTTTGACAAAAATCATGTTGAACTTAAACCGCTGGGTAATTTACTTAGATACAAGTGTTTTGAAGTTACAACAAAATAATTGCGAACTACAGAATAAAAGAGGTCTTTATCTAAAAAGTTTTTATATTGCAAATAACAATACGGATAAAATTCCGATAGAAATAAAACTAAAAACCAGCCACATGTTTATTAAAGGGTGTTGAGAAGATATAAAACTCATAAAATCAATAGATTCTGTTGTGACAGGCATGAGTTTTTTAGGTTTTAAAGAATTAGGAACGGTCATGTTTTCCGATTTGATGTCGCTTCTCATTATTTTTGTTACAGTTTGCATTTACCTAACCTCCCACAATATTTATTTTCTCATCTTTTTAATAAAAAACATCACCTGTATAGTTGAAATTTAATCAATCAAAATTTTGTTAAAAAAAATTTTTATTGTAAAATTATAATATGAAACCTGAATTGTTAATGCCTGCGGGCAACCTTGAAAAACTCGAATATGCGATAAATTACGGTGCTGATGCGGTATATTTGGGTATTGCCGATTTTAGTCTGCGCGCTATGAGAAAAGGGCAGCTTATTACCGAAGATAACATTAAACAAGCTGTTGACCTTGCTCACTCTCTTGGTGCAAAGGCGTACGTTACGGTTAATATTTTTGCGTTCAATGATGATATAGAACATTTAAAAGAAAATATACATTATATAAAAGACGCAAATCCTGATGCAATTCTTGTTAGTGACTTTGGAGTATTAAAAGTAATTCGTGAAACAATGCCGAATACGGATATCCATATAAGTACACAGGCAAATATTTTAAATTACGAGGCTGTAAAATTTTGGCAGGATATGGGTGCCTCAAGGGTTGTACTTGCAAGGGAAATGAATATTAAGGATATTGCCTTGATTAAGGAAAAAGTTCCCGAAATGGAACTTGAGGTATTTGTTCATGGTTCTCAATGTGTATCTTTTTCGGGACGATGCCTTTTGAGCGATTACATGACGGACAATGAGCGAAAAGCAAATGCCGGAAACTGCTCTCAGCCTTGTCGTTGGAGTTATAAACTTGTTGAAGAAACACGTCCGGGTCAATATTATGAAATCGAACAAAACGAGCGAGGCTCTCATATTTTAAGCCCTAAAGACTTGTGTTTGGTTAAGCATATTAAGGCCTTGATTGATGCCGGGGTTGATTCTTTAAAGGTTGAGGGGCGAACAAAAAGTTTGTATTATGTTTCTTCGGTTGCAAAAACATATAGAAACGCAATAGATGAAGTGTGTGAAAATAAAAATGCGGATTTAAGTAAATATTTTGAGGAACTTAAAAAAGTCGGTAACAGAGGGTATACGGAAGGATTTTTCTTCGGCGATAATAATTCAAATTCCTATAGTTATGATATTTCAAAAGGACTTGCCGGCTCTGATTTCTTGTGCGAATTTCACGACAAAAAAGATGACTGTTTTTTAGTGAAAATAAAAAATAAAATTTTGCTTAATGACGAAGTGGAAATTATCACTCCTACGGAGCAATTTAATGCGGTTGTAATTGAGATTAAAGATAAGGATGATTGCTTTAAAGAAGTTGCAAATACAAACGATGAAGTTTATCTTAAATTTTCAAAATCACCGATTAACCATAAATATGCAATGGCAAGGACTCCTGATATTATTTATATAAATAAGAAAACAAAATAAAACTTATGGCACACGAACACGAAATAAATAACGAAAACGAGAACAAAACGCTTGCGGTTATAATTTTTACCGTAATAACAATGATTGCAGAAATTGCTTACGGATATTTAACGCACTCAATGGCATTGCTTGCGGACGGCTTCCACATGGGAACACATGCCCTTGCATTAACTTTGACATACGCAGCGTATATTCTTATTCGTAAATTTAAAGATTCGGACTTATTTATAAACGGAACCGAAAAAATAGGAATTTTGGCAGCCTATACGAGTTCTCTTTTTCTCGGACTGACAGGAATATGGATAATTATAGAGGCACTTCAAAGGCTGATTAATCCTCTTGAAATTCAGTTTAATGAAGCAATTTTGGTCGCAGTAATCGGTTTGGTTGTAAATACAATTTGCATATTTATCATGGATGGTTCACACCACGCTTGCGAACATGACTGTCTCTGCAGGCATGAACATATACACGATGACCACGAACACGACCGCGACCACAGAGAGAAAACGGAAGACTATAATTTTAAAGCGGCATATTATCATATTCTTGCGGACGCACTGACATCAATTTTGGCAATTATAGCATTGTTAATAGGAAAATACTTTCATATAGTCTATTTTGATGCCCTTATCGGAATTTTAGGCGGAGCATTAATATTAAAATGGGCGTGGGGGTTACTTAAAACAACCGTTGTTAAATTAATTGATATGAAGTAATATGGGGTGTGCTAGTTCAAACACATATTAGACAAAAGTAGTCTAATATGATAGCACACACAACCCGAATTTTTCGAGTGAATATATCTAGTAAATTGGAGAAAACGTGAGTCGAAAAATTCGAAAAAGGCTGTTTCTGTTGGGCCCCATCATGGGGTTGAAGTTTTTTGAGACATGTTATATAATAAGAATGTTAATATAAAAAACGGAGGTATTTTATGAAAAATTTATTC
>JAFUZZ010000015.1 GCA_017476325.1 bacterium
AAAAAAAGTCGGTTTTAGGGTTTTAATATATAAGGAGGAAAAAATGAAAAGAAAACCTTATACAGTTCAGGAAAAAGAAGAATTACTCAAATCAGATGCAATAGAAAAGGTAAATGATTATCAAGTAACATATTCTAACAAATTTAAAGTATTTGCCGTAGGAGAATATATATCCGGAAAAACTCCAATGGAAATATTTAAAGAAATAGGAATAAATGTAAATATACTGGGGAGAAAACAACCACAAAAAAGTTTAACCCGATGGCGAAAAATTCATGATTTATACGGAGTTGAAGGGCTATTACAGGAAAGACGAGGCATAGGAAGTAAAGGTCGTCCAAGAAAAATTCCACTATCAACAGAAGAACAACTTTTGAAATTACAAAAAGAAAATGAAATATTAAAGGAACAAGTTTCATATCTAAAAAAGCTCCGAGGCTGGGAGTAAAAGATTTAACTCAAAAATTTGAGTTTATTGAATTACTTTCCAGCCATTATACAATATCAGATTTGTGTCTTTGTTTAAAAGTCAATAGGAGCAGTTACTATTACTGGCAAAATGCAAAAGTTATACGACAAGAAAAAGAGTTACCGGACAAGATACTAATAGAAACAATATTTATTAAACACAAGAAACTGGCAGGTTATCGGACTATTAGAATGGACTTAGAAAATAAATACGGAGTAATAATGAATACCAAAAAGATTAGAAGGTTAATGAATAAATACGGAATACGAACACATGTTCGTAAGAAAAATCCATACAAAGAGATAATGAAAAAAACAAAAGAACATGCTACTTGTGAAAATATTTTAAATAGAGAATTTAACAAAACAAAACCATTAAAAACACTTTGTACAGATATTACATATTTATACTACGGCAGATGCGAAAAGGCATATTTGAGTGCCGTAAAAGATATTGCTACGGGAGAAATTGTTGCCTACAAAGTTTCAAAAAACTTAACAATGCCTATTGTTTTAGATACAATAAATAACTTGAAGAATGTAATAGATTTGAATAATGTACTAATACATTCAGACCAAGGATTTCACTATACAAATCCGGAATACAGGATATTATTGAAGAAGAACAATGTTATCCAATCAATGTCAAGAAAAGGTAATTGTATAGATAATGCACCAATGGAAAGTTTTTTTGGACATCTTAAAGATGAATTGGATTACAAAAATTGTAAAACATTTGAAGAACTTGTTGAAAAAATTGATGAATACATGTATTATTACAATAACGAAAGGTATCAATGGAGCAAATTAAAAATGGCTCCTGTAAAATACAGGAACCATTTATTAAAGGCTTCGTGAACCACCCTTTTTACTTTGTCTAGTTTTTAGGGTTCAGTTCATTTAGTCCCTGTTTTATTGTTAATTTTTAATTGTTTTTTTTAACTAACTTTTACTTGTTGCTTTTAATCTTGCCATAGCTTTTGCAAGTGCAATTTCCGCCCTTCGATAATCTATTTGGTCGGAACCGTCTTCTTTTAATCTTTGTGCGGCCCTTTCTTTTGCTTCGATTGCTCTTTGGACATCAATCTCTTTTGCATCTTCTGCAATTTGAGTAAGAATTAAAGCGTTGTTATCTTTTAATTGAAAAATGCCGCCCATTGTTGTGAAAATTTTTGTTTCATTATTCAATACAACCTTGGTAACTCCAATATCTAAAGGGGTCATAAAAGGAATGTGATTTGGCAAAATCCCAAATTCGCCCTGAACACCTTTTAGATAAATTTCCTTGACATTTTCATCAAAGACAACTTTTTCATTTGTTGTTATTTTTAAATGCAAATCTGACATTAGTTAAGTCCCTTTGCTTTTTCAACTGCTTCTTCGATTGTACCAACCATATAAAACGCTTGTTCAGGTAAATCATCGTATTTGCCCTCGATGATTTCTTTAAAGCCTTTTATTGAATCTTCCAATTTAACGTATTTTCCTGCCATACCTGAGAATTTTTCCGCAACAAAGAATGGTTGAGACAAGAATCTTTGAATTTTTCTTGCTCTGTTAACTGTCAATTTGTCTTCTTCCGAAAGTTCATCCATACCAAGAATTGCGATAATATCTTGCAACTCTTTATATTTTTGCAAAATTTCGAGTACCCGTTTTGTTACGTTATAGTGTTCTTCACCAATAATGTTAGGGTCTAATACTCTTGAGTTTGATGAAAGAGGATCAACCGCAGGATAGATACCTAAAGACGCAATCTGTCTTGAAAGTACAGTTGAGGCATCAAGGTGAGAGAATGTTGTTGCCGGTGCAGGGTCGGTCAAGTCATCGGCAGGAACGTAAATTGCCTGAACGGATGTAATTGAACCGTCTTTTGTAGATGTAATTCTTTCTTGAAGTTCACCCATTTCCGTTGCAAGAGTCGGTTGATAACCAACGGCTGACGGCATACGTCCCAAAAGCGCAGATACTTCCGAACCTGCTTGCGTAAACCTGAAGATGTTATCAATAAACAACAACACGTCTTGTTTTGAGAAATCTCTAAAATATTCCGCAGCAGTCAAAGCAGAAAGACCGACTCTCATTCTTGCTCCGGGCGGTTCGTTCATCTGTCCGTAAATAAGAGCAACTTTGTCAATAACGTCGGATTCAATCATTTCGTTATAAAGGTCATTACCCTCACGTGTTCTTTCTCCTACACCGCCAAATACGGACACGCCTGAGTGTTCAAGAGCGATGTTGTGGATAAGTTCCATAATCAAAACTGTTTTTCCGACACCGGCACCACCGAAAAGACCAATTTTACCGCCTTTTTGATATGGTTGCAAAAGGTCAATGGCCTTGATACCTGTTTCCAGAATTTCAACATCGGTGTTTTGATCCGTCAATGCAGGTGATTCTCTGTGAATAGGTAAATACTCATCAGTTTCTATTGCACCTTTTTGGTCAACAGGTTCGCCGATAACATTTAAAATTCTGCCCAAAATTGCTTTTCCTACAGGAATTTTAATCGGTTCGTAAGTGTTAACAACTTTCATTCCGCGTTTTAGACCGTCAGTAGATGACATTGTTACGGTTCTGACTCTGTTTGAACCGAGCATTTGTTGAACTTCTGCAACAACTTCAGTTCCGTCATCTTTAGTGATTTTTAGTGCGTTATAAATCTCAGGTAGTTCCCCTTGTTGAAACTCAACGTCAACAACCGGTCCGATAACCTGAGTGATTAAACCTTCGTTTTTGTTTAATGTTTCCATTTTAGCCCTTTCTAATTCTATCTTAGGTTAATCCTATTACAAAAGTTTTTTTTTTACAAGTCCTGAAGATGAGTAATAGAAAACTTTTGTAGTCTAATAGGTATTTGAACATTTGCCCCCCTGATTTATTTTGTTGATTCGTATCCGAATTTTTTCAAAACAGAGTTGTTTTTTCGCCAGTCTTTTTCAACTTTTACATTCAGTTGCAAAAATACTTTTTTCTCAACCATTTTTTCAATTTCCGCACGCGATTCCATGCCTATTTTTTTTAGCATGTTTCCGCCTTTGCCGATTAAAATCCCTTTTTGGCTTTTGGTTTCACAATAAATATCCGCAAATATCCTGTCGATGTTTTCTTCTTCCTTGTAATCCTGTACTAAAACAGCAACACAGTGCGGAATTTCTTCCTTTGTATTCAATAAAATCTTTTCCCGTACGATTTCTTGCACAACGTCTCGAACAGTCTCCTCCGTTACGGTTTCATCATCGTAAAACGGCACTCCAACAGGTAGATTTTCCAAAACTTTTTTTATTAAAATATCCTTGTTTGTTCCAAGCTTTGCCGAAATTAAAATGGTCTCCGCACCGCTCAGAATTTCTTCGTAGGTTTTTAGATTTTCTTCAATCTTTTCAGGATTAGCTTTGTCGGTTTTGTTTAGAACCATAATTATTTTCGATTTTGCATTTTTTAATAAATGATCCGCAATCCACCTGTCACCTTTTCCCGCAGGTTCTGAGCAGTCAACCAAAAATAAAATCAAATCCGCATCGGGCAATGAAACTTTTGCCTCGTCAAGCAAAAATTCCCCAAACTTGTTTAAAGGTTTGTGAATGCCTGGCGTGTCAATAAAAACAATTTGTCCCTCTTCAAGTGTTAAAATCCCTTTAATTCTCTTTCGCGTAGTTTGTGCCTTGTCAGTTGCAATTACAATCTTTTGTCCTAAAATTTGGTTCAAAAGTGTTGATTTCCCAACGTTAGGGCGTCCTATTACCGATACAAATCCTGATTTATAATTATTGTTCATATCGGTAATTTTATCACAAAAATTTTTCTGTTAATATATTATTATGAAAAAAGAATGGATAATTAAAAAAGTTTCGGATAATTCAAAATCCGTTTTGGAAAGATTGCTTGAGCAACGCGGAATAACAAAGCCTGAGGATGTAAAAGAGTTTCTTAATCCTGAAGAATTTAATGTCATTTCACCTTATGCTTTTTGTGATATGAAAAAAGCCGCAGACAGAATTTCCAAGGCTGTTAATAATGGCGAGAAAATATTAATATACGGCGATTTTGACGCTGACGGCATAACATCAACTTCTCTTTTGATTAAAACATTTATGTACATCAATGCGGATGTTGATTATTTTATTCCCGAGCGAGAAAAGCATGGGCATGGTTTGAATTTTAAAGCCCTTGTTAAAGTGATGGCAAAAAGAAAACCAAAATTGATAATTACCGTCGATTGCGGGATTAGTAACGTAAAAGAGGTTCAGCAGTTAAAAGCATTCGGGGTTGATGTTATTGTTACCGACCACCACGAAGCACAAGACGAAATGCCAAATGCCGTTGCAATAATTAATCCTAAAGCACCATATAAACTTGATGAAAATTTGACGGCAAAACAAATATTGAGTCTTACTTCTCTTGCGGGAGTCGGTGTTGCGTTTAAGCTTGCGTGTGCCGTTTTACAGGAAGTCGGAAAATCAGAGTTTCTTCAAAATTTGCTGCCGTTTGTTGCTTTAGGTACAATTTCCGACATTGTTCCGTTGATTCATGAAAACAGATATTTGGTTGTAAAAGGTTTGGAATTAATATCCAACGGTGCTCACTACGGTATCAGACGATTGTTAGAGGAGGCAGGTTATAAACCGGAAAACGGGGTAACATCCGAACAAATCGCATTTGGAGTTACTCCTCGGATTAATGCTACGGGGCGATTGGATAATGTTGATGATTCCGTAAGAGTTTTAATTTCCGAAAATAAATCGGAAATTGATATGGCTATTTTGTCTCTTAACAACTGTAACTGTATTCGTCAGGAACTTTGCGAAAAAACTTTTCTTGAGGCAAAAGAAATGAAACAAAATAAAAATTCTATTATTTTGTTTAATAATGACTGGCATGTCGGTATAATCGGAATTGTTGCTTCAAAATTGGTTGAAACATACAATAAACCGACATTTTTGATGACTTTTAACAAAGAGACTAATCAATACAGATGTTCTGCGCGCGGGGTTTTGGGCGTAAATATTTTTGAAATTTTGCAAGCAAATTCGGATTTGTTTGATAATTTTGGCGGACATACTATGGCCGGAGGATGTGCGTTTGATGCTTCAAAACACTCTTTTGAAGAAGTTAAATCCGCTTTGGATGCAACTATTAATGAAATGTTAGGCGGAAAAGAACTTAAACCGACGCTTGAGGTCGATTTGGAACTTATGCCCGATGAAATTAACCTTGATCTTGTTGAGGAAATTGACAGGATGCAGCCTTTTGGTGCGGATAATCCTTCTCCTGTTTTTGCTGTAAAAAATTTAAAGCTTTTGCAAAAAAAATTAATGGGTTCGGAAAAAAATCACTTAAAACTTATATTGGAAGATAATAATCACGACACATATACTTGTATTTGGTGGTCAAGAGGTGATATTCCTCTTATTGAGGGTGATTTTCTTGATGTCGCTTTTTGTCCCCAAATTAATGTGTTTAACGGGAACACTAATTTACAGTTGATTGTGCTTGATATTCATTCTGACAAAATTGTTGAGGAAGTAAAATCAGAGTTTACTATTTATGATCACCGTAAAAAAACAGGAATTTTCTCAAGTATTGAGGATTATCTTAAAACAACAAAATTAAAAATAGGGGTTTTTGCGGAGGATAGCGACCTTTTGCAAGAACTTAGGGCGTATCCGCAAATTTTTCAAAGATGTTTTGCAAGAACTTGTAAAACAGAGTATGATGCAATTATGTTTTTTGATTATCCTGCCTCAAACGAGGTTTATGAAGAAATAATTAAAAATACCAATGCCAAAATTTTACACTTTATGAATTATGAATCTAAAAATTTTGATGAACAGGAATATTTAAAAAAAATAGCAGGCATGATTAAGTATTCCTGTAATCATTATAATGGGATTTTTAATATTAAAAATGCTGCGGCAAAATTAGCTGTTTGCGAAGATATGATTATTGAAACCCTGAATGCGCTCGATTCCGTTGAAGTTATTGAAATAACGGATAAGGCCGAAAATTCTTTTGAAATTAGGTCTTTTAATTCCGATTATTCAAAAATTTTGCACAGCGAACTTTATTCCGAAATCCTTACAGAACAAAAAATGGTTTCCGATTTTAAATCATCTTTTGCTTCCGCTGACTTGAATTATTTTTGTAACATATCTTAATAAAGCGGGTAAAAAAGTCAATAAATTCCATGCTTATAACTTTATTAATATATAAGGGTATATTACAAAAGGGTAAAGATTATGGCAATAAACGTAAGCGGAAATAATTATCAACCACAGCAAGCGGAAAGAAGAAATGCAAATTACGCATCAAATCCATATTATGTTGCAAATATGCCAACAAACAGATTTGCAAGACAGCCGCAAGCGGATACTTATGTTCCCGCTCAAAGACGTGAGCAACAACCTGTTCAACGCAGACAACAGCCAAGAGCAATCGGCGGCGGAAGTAAGTTGCAAACAGTTGCAACTGTTGCCGGTATTGCTGCATCAACATTAATTGCCGCATCTTTATTAAAAAGTTCAAGTTTGTTCAACAAAAAACAAACAGATGCTATTTTAAATCAAATTAAACAATTTGATGCTCCTGAAAAAGTAAAAACAAAATTATATGAAGCTCACAGAAAAATGAGCAACAGTGTAATGGACGCAGATTCTGCTAAAAATTACATAGATAATGTACAAAGATTGTCTTTCAAAGATCCTGAAATTAAGGCTGTTGATACCAAAAAAGCAAGAGCAATCATGGATGAAGAATTGACAGGCATGAACAAGGTTAAGGATCAGGTAATCAATTTCTTGGAAGAAAGAAACTACAACCTTGCAAATGGTATTAAAAACGAAAACGGACCATTGATTTTATGTTTAGACGGACCTCCTGGATGCGGTAAAACATCAGTTGCCGAATTGATTGCAAAAGCAATGGGTGTACCTTTCGAAAGAATTTCACTTGCGGGCGTATCTGATTCAATGGCAGTTACGGGTTTACCTCAAGGTTATAAAGACGCTCATCCGGGTGAAATTATTAAGGCGTTCCAAGATGCAAAATGTAAAAACCCTGTAATCTTATTTGACGAAATGGACAAAATGGGTGCATCAAGAGAACATGGTTCTCCTGCGGCAGCATTGTTAGATGTACTTGAACCAAAACAATGTAAAAACTTTACTGATAAATATTTAGAATTTCCTTATGATTTATCACAAGCGACTTTCATCATCACATCTAACAATAAAGCGAACATTGACAAAACATTGTTAGACCGTGTAAAAGTTATCGATATGAAAGCATTTACAACAGGTGAAAAAGAAACTATCGCAAGTAAATTCTTAGGCAAATTGTTTGGCGGTTCAAAACTTGAAGAACACGGCGTTAAGAAATTTACAGACGGTGCGGTTAAGGCTATTGTTGAAAATACAGACGATGCCGGAGCAAGAAAAACAATTCAAAACTGTAAAGATGTAATTAAGCAAGCAAAAGTTGATATTCAACGTGGAGCTAAAGGTTCTGATATAATTATTGATGAAAATTATGTAAACAAAGCGCTTGAACAAGCAGCATCTAAGATTACAAAATAGAAAACATAGGAAAGACGGCTTGCAAAATTGCAAGTCGTTTTTTGTAGAGTCCCCTCAGTGGACTTGACAAAGTTCAAGAAAGTAGTATAATAATAGAGTATAGAATAATCGTCCGCGAGGACAGAAAGAGGAAGAATGAGAAACTACTACAACCGTAACGGGGGGGGGGGGGCAACTCTCTAAAAGTCGCTCACAGAGCGGATTTTAGCCCTATTGAGACAAGCGAAAAACCTCTCGAAAAAGCGTTTGATATGCAAAACGCTTTGTTAGAATGCAATGAAAAAAATAATGGGAATTTCACCGGTACGTCATTGCGAGCGACTGAAAGGAGTGCAACGGACACCCTTCGATGTCATTACGAACCCGAACGAAGTGAGTGGTGTGGCAATCCTATGACTGCATACTCCCTCGCCCCTTGTGGGGGATGCAAAGGGAACCACAGAGCGGGACGCGATGTGTGTGACCCTGCATGCGGAGGCAAAGCCGCAGAAGAGGGCTGGGGTGAGGGGGCATATAAAAAATGCGCCTTCACTCTCGCTGAGGTATTGTTAACCATCGGCATCTTGGGCGTGGTAGCGGCAATGACAATCCCAACCTTAATGCAAAACAGTCAAAACAAAGAACTTGTTTCTCATTATTTAAAAATGAATAATATACTCTCTAACGCATTAAAGA
>JAFUZZ010000164.1 GCA_017476325.1 bacterium
AAAACAGTCAAAACAAAGAACTTGTTTCTCATTATTTAAAAATGAATAATATACTCTCTAACGCATTAAAGAATACCGAAGCTACAGAACAAACAAAATTCTATAAATTATCAGAAACTGATTTTAAAGCAAAATTCGAAAGTCATTTAAAAACAACAGGATGCGACGCAAATGCTGGCGATACAAACTTTACTCCGAACGTATGCCTTGCGGACGGTTCACAATTTGCTTACGGAACTTTTGACGAGTCATGCACAGATAACATTTGTGACACACTCACAATCGACACAAACGGAAAGAAAGGACCGAACAAAGAGGGAAAAGACAGATTTACGATGAACCTGACCCCAAACGGCATAAAAGCTCTCGGAGAAAGTGATACATGTTCTACGGGTTACGACTGCGGAGCGTATGTCTTAGCGCATCACAAATTGTTTGACGGCAATTATGTAGAAAATGTTGATAATAATAATAATAATAACGAAATATTGGATTGTGGTCCTGAACCGGAAACTTTTAATTGCCCACCTTGGTACGATCATTATGAATGTACAGAAAATGGTTGGTTGTGCGCAAATTAATTGTAATTAACTTATATTTTAAATTTAGCCTTGTAGGTCAGGCAACATGCCTGACAACATTCTAATGTCAAGCAATGCTTGACCTACTATCTCTGCCGAGGATAGAAAAATAGTCTATGAGGATGTCCGAACGGACATCCTCTTTAGTCACACACAAATTTTATTCAGGTTGTTTTTCTTTAAAAACTTCCTTTATAACTTCAAAGCTTTCAACCTCCACCCAGGTATCAGACAACGCATCGGAAAACACTGTTCCCACATACTCAATTTCATCACCCGGTTTTAGATCTATATATTTTTCCGCAATTTTTCTAGGTAAAAAATTCTTCATCTCTGATAGCGGAACAACATAATTTACTACATCATCACGTTTTATCAAAAATGTTATATAATCCTCGGAACTTTTGTACGCCGGTTTATAATCAAGTCCTAAAGTTGAAAACTTGTCAAATTTGGCTTTTACTTTAATCTTTTTGTTTAAATACTTCGTCGGACAAGCAACAACATCAAGCGCATTTACAGTCTGAATTGCTGCAGGAGCCTGAACTTTTACGGGCTGAGTTTTTACCTTTGCGCCGATTGCAACTGTTGAAAATGTTACTGTTAATCCTATTAACAAAGCTATTAATTTTTTTTGCATGACAATTCCCTCTTTTACGTTTTGATTATAGCACATCAAAAAGAAAATCTATCACCAATTTTTCTAAAATATGGATTAATATAAAATTCGGTGATTTTACACGAAATTTTTATGCTAAAATGTACTAAAGGATATGTGAGGGAATTCTATGAAAAAATTTTTTATAATTTTAGGTATATTTACAGCAACTTTACTTCTTGGATTATATTTAACTTTTTTGTTTGTGCTTCCAAACGTTTTGGATTTAAACAAATATAAACCTGAAATCCAAAAACTTGTGAAAGAACAAGGCAATTTGGAACTTAACATACAAAATATCCAACTTGTTACAAAACCTAATTTGCAAGCAGGGATAAGCACAGGGAACGTGAGCGTTATTCTGCCCGATAATTCCACTATTTTTAATGCTGATGATATTAATGTCAGAATTTCACTTCTCCAATTATTAGCACTCCGTGTCAATATCCTTGGTGAAATTCAGGATCCAACCGTTGATTTGGAGATCAAGGACGGAAAACAATACAAAATAGTTTCTCACATAGAAAGTCTGTTAAACAATAATCAATCAGAGCTTGAAAAAATTGAGGACAACGCCGAAACCTCAGAGGCGGCAGCTTTACCAATTAATCCCGATTGGATAAAAATTTTTGCTCATATAAAATTAAACAATTACAAAATCATTGTTAACGATATTAAATCCGCTCACAACCTAAAACTTCAAGGTGATAATTTATATTTGGGCTATTACAATAACAAAAAAATCAAAGTCAAAACAAACGCCAAATTCTACAGTGACGGCGAAAATATGATTAATGCCAATGTAGATATCAATTCTTTTCTACCTGAATTTGAACCCGCTGATATCGAAGAGGACGATGCCATTGAAGTTAAAATCCCGTTTGTTAATCCCGTACTTGTTTACAGGGATTATAACTTAAAAGGAAATCTTAATGCAAAATTAAAAATACGAGAAAAAAACGGGGTTATAAAATCATGGGGATTCTTTGATTTGGAAAATCTTACCGCTAATTTGTCAGGGTTACAATTACCGGAAAGTTATCTTAAATTCCGAACAAAAGGTACTAAAATAATCACTGATACCAATCTTTATTTTGCAAAAAATCTAAATTTAAAAATTACGGGTAATTTTGATTACCTCGCTCCAAATATGGATTTGAGCGTTTTATCGGAAAAAATCTATATCAACGATGTAATCATTCTTTCGAAAGCGATTTTGGACACTTTACATATCAAAAACGATTTTCATTCTTTGAAAGGTGACGGATATTTTATTGCTAATGCCGACATAAATACAAACTTTAAAAAGTTAAAATCAAACGGAGCCTTTATTGTTAATAACGGTAAAATTGCCTCTGATAAAATGGGTTTGGTTCTTGATAAAATGAATATCAACGTTAATTTAGATGATAATGTTTTGACAATTCCGAATTCCGGTGCAAGAATTAACGGAAAAACCCTTAGTATTAAAGGGTCTATTGACGAAAAAACTTACACCGATATTGATATTTCATTGCAAAAATTACCGCTGCCTGAACTTTATAAAGTTTTTGCCCCGACAGATATTAAAAGACAGTTTGATTTAATCTCAGGAAACCTTACTTTACAAGCAAAAATAACGGGAAAATTAAAAGAAGCAATATCAAATGTAAAACTTAATCTTGCTGATTTTAAAATGTCAGATACCGCAAAAACCTTTGTTTTAAGCAACGAATTTGCTGATGTCGAATTTTTTAACAACTTCAAATCCGGTTTGGTAAGAAACAAAAATTTGAACATATTTATACCTATGTCAAAATCGTTAATATCCGTTCCGATGTCATCAGTTAACCTTGATTTAAAATCAATTAATATTCCAAAATCAATATTAAAAATAAACGACCATTCATTTTTGATTTTCTCGGGTGATGTTCAAAATTATCTTTCAAAACCCAGCATAAACCTTGTTTCAACGGGAGATATTTACGCGTCAGATTTAAGAAAATTTGTCGGAAAAGATTTTGAAAGTTTTGTAGACGCAAAAGGAAAAATGCCGATTGAAATTTCTTTAAACGGAAACGATAAAAAACAAACTTTCAACATGAACATCTTTGCAAATTCCAACAACTACATTACGCCTTTGCATGTTAAAACCCTTATGGGACAAGATACCGTATTAAAAACAACCGTAAACATTCATGGTAATCATATAAAAATTAAAGATACAGGTTTGTTTACACAAACAAAAACCGTTAACGAGGAAGGGGTTGAACAAATTAAATATAATCCCGTTGTGGAAATTTATGGCACAATTATCGGAGATTATATAAACAAAATTTCAATTAATATCCCAAAAGAAACGGAAAGCGTTATTTACGCGTTTAAAAATTCCGCACTGACAGTAAAACCGACCTTTATAAATATATACAGCGATACATCATCACCTAAATTCAGAGGTAATCTAAGCGTTGCAAACGTATCTGTTCCTCAACTTTATACAACATTAAAAACGGCGGATATCAAATTTAAAGATACATATTTGAATTTTAACCTGTCAGATTTAATATTAAACGGCTCTGATATGGCTGTAAACGGAGACTTGAACCTTGTTCCGTCAAAAGATTTGGAAATTTCAAACCTAAAAATTTCTTCAAAATTTTTGGACGCGGATAAAATTATGAAAGTTTCTGACGCGGCAATGAAAATTCTCCCTCAAGCAGAAAGTTCCGAACCTGCGGACATTCCTGTTGTTATTACAAACGGAAGTATTAATTTTAAACATATAAAATCAGGAGATATTAATCTAAAAAATACAACCTCAAAAATACACCTGAGAAAGAATATACTGTTTATAAACGACCTGCTTACACACATGTGCGACGGACGTATAAACGGACGAATTGCAATGAATTTGTTGGATGGATTTATGAAAATTCAAGTTAAAGGATTTGATTTGAATACGGAAAAACTTCTGCTGGAAGCGGCTGCAATGAGAGATACATTGACAGGAAAGACGAATTTTTCAACCGATATTTCTTTATCGGGTTCAACCTTGGAAGAGCAAATGAAATCTCTTGCGGGAAAAGTTAACTTTACTATAAAAGACGGTCAATTCGGACCTTTTGGCAGATTGGAAAATATGATTTTGGCTGAAAACATCAGAGAGTCAGAATTTTTCAAATCAACTATCGGTAAAGCATTAGAACCTTTGATTACAATAGATACCACTCATTTTTCAACTTTAGACGGTAAACTAACCTTTAAAGACGGGATTGTAACTATTGAACCTATAAATTCATCGGGAAATATTTTGGCACTTAACATTTTTGGGAAGTTCAACCTGTTAACAAATATTGCCGAAATGAAAGTCCGTTCTCGTTTGGCATCCGATGTATCAGACATGCTCGGACCAATATCTATGATTAATCCTATCAATCTTGTTAAGAATACTCCGGGACTTAACATTGTAATGGCAAAATCTTTTTCTGTTTTCTGTGAATCCGTAACACAGGAAGAACTTGACAATATTCCTGATTTTGCAAAAAAACACTCAGACAGCAACGCAACAAAATTCCAAATCGTTTTGCGCGGCAATGTAAACAAACCGTTTACACTTGTTAAATCCTTTAAGTGGATTGCAACTCAGGCTGAAATTGAAAAGGCTCAAGATTTTGCAAACGAACTTCAACTGCCCGAAGAAGAGCCTGTTCAACAATCACAAACAAATAAAAAAA
>JAFUZZ010000165.1 GCA_017476325.1 bacterium
CATGTATAGAGAATAAAAGTGAACATAACGGACTCTATTCTAATTCCGCATCATACGCAGAGGACATCCTTCCATGTCATTGCGAGGAGTGCGTCAGCACGACGTCGCAATCCTATATAAAAGACAATCCCGAACGCACCGGACTCTCTTTTATTGGTGCGCTCCTGCACCGCCGGCAAATTTTTGATTGGAAACATCATGCTTTAGTGTTAATATCTTACGTCAAAAATTTGCGAAATAGGCGGTCTCTTTTGGTGCCCCTCAGGGGCTTCACCCTTGCCGAAGTCCTAATCACTCTCGGCATAATCGGTGTCGTTGCGGCACTTACCATTCCGACTCTTATGTTACAGCACAGAAAACGAGTTGCGGCAAATAGGTTAAAGGTTGTTTCGTCAACTTTACAACAAGTTCATGAAATGTTAAAGGTAGATTTTGGTTATAAATATCAAAACGAACAAGATTATTTGGAACCTAATAACCCGGATGAAGCATTAAGAATTTTTAATAAATATTATGAACCTTATATGAAATTTAATACTATAAAAAAGGGAACGAAGGGTTTATTTGCATATTTTCCAAATGGTTCGGCTATTTATTTTAGACGCCAACGCCATTGTGACGGATCTCCGTTAGCTTGTACTTATTTTGTTTATTGTGTTGAGGGTAAATATTGTCAGAATTATGATGAAGATGCACTATATGCAAATATTACTCCGAAAACCGACAATGTTCATACTTTTCTTTTAAGGGTAACGGGGCTGCCTGCCTATGAACTGCATAACACATACCAAATTCCGCATAATTCAATAGTTGAAAGGTGCGCAGGCGGTTCGGGAGAAGATTGTGTTTTATTAATTCATGATAACAGTTGGGCAATTCCGGACGATTATCCGTTTAAGTTCTAAATATTTATTCTTGAGGGTGACAAAATTGTTACCCTCTTTTTTCACGTTTCTTTACATTTTGGCTTTATTTGAACATGCTGATATAATAATGTTATCAGAGGTGTATTTTGTCTAAGGTTCTTTTAGTTACTGATAATAATGAGTTGGTTAATAAATATCAGGATTTTTTGCAAAAAAATTCGTTTGAGTTTCTTTTTTCCGATGACAAACTTCTTACTCATGATATGATGAAGTCTTTTTTACCGGATATTGTTTTACTTGATTACAATTCCAAGACTCTTGACATAATTGCAATTAATAAAGATGTTAAATCTTTTGATAATGCTATTTCTATTCTTCTTATGCCAAATAGGGACGTTGAACCTGAATTGATGAAAAATTGTAATGCTTTTCTACAAATTCCGTTTTCTGATGAACTGCTTCTCTCTACTATTAATGCAAATCTTAAAATGAAACGCTCTCTTGAAAAAATGGCAATTTCTAATAGCGATTTATCTAAAAGTTTTTATCAACTAAATGTTTTGCATAACATTAGTTCTCAATTTGCGGGGACTCTTGACAGGGAAGAACTCATTGACATTATGCTCGATGGTATTGATAAAAGTTTAAGTTTCGGACTTGCTTGTGTTCTTTCTTTTAAAAATGAAAAAGAACCTGTTTTGATTATAAGTTCGCTTTATAATATTTCGGACAGGCTTTTAGAAGCATTAAAACTTCGCGCAACATTAAATTATAAATCTTTGTTCGATAACAAAGAAATTCCTTTTGAACTTGATTTTAATAATTTAAAAGTCGAAAAACGCATTAAACAAACTTTCAAAGAATATGACTTTTCTATTTTAAGTGCGGACAACATGCTTGATCCGATTAATATCAGTTAAAATTTCTTTGGCTTTATTGAGATTTTCAGGGAGCAGGAGTTTGAAACGGAAGATGTTACCGGGTTTCATTCCATAATTAAACAGCTCTCTTTACCGCTTCAAAATGCCATGCTTTACGAAAGGCAAGAGCAGACTAATGAAGAACTTAAAAGAATGGAACATTTAAAATCTGAGTTTATTTCAATAGTTTCTCATGAATTAAAAACTCCGCTAACGACTATTCAAACAACGCTTGATATTGTTATTACCGGCAGAGCGGGTGCTTTAACCGAAAATATGGTTAAGTTTATCGGGATGTGTAAGAAAAATGTGGAAAGATTAAAAGGTATTATTAACGATTTACTTGACCTGTCAAAAATCGAAGCCGGCAAAATGGATTTCAAGTTTGAAAATATAAAAATTAATCAAGTTGTTGAATATGTAAAAAATAACCTTGACGGAATGGCAAGAGAAAAGAAAATTAATTTGGTAACGACTTTGGAAGATGATTTTGCCGATATTTACGCTGATTCCGGAAGGTTAGAACAAGTCTTAATTAATCTTGTTTCAAATGCTCTTAAATTTACCAAAGAAAACGGCAAAATTGAAATCAGAACTAAAGTTGTCGACGCTTCGGAAATTTATCCGGTTGATGTTTTTGATGATATTTTAAGCCGCTTAAAGGGTAAATATTTGCAAGTTTTAGTTAAAGACAACGGTATCGGTATTAAGCATGAGAATTTAAAACATATTTTTGATGAATTTGCTCAAATTGAAGGTTCAATGCAAAGAAAAGTCGGCGGTACCGGGCTTGGGCTTTCTATTGTTAAAAAACTGTTAGAGGCCCATAACGGTGTTATTTGGTGTAACAGCATGCCTGATAAGGGGTCATCTTTCTATTTTGCAATTCCTGTTGCGGATGATAAAAACAGATTTTTGATTGATTTTAAACAAAATCTTAAAAATGCAAAAATTAATAATAAATCTGTTGCACTTATTTCGATAAAATCCGATAGAAGTTTTTTAGAAGCTTTGCTCAAGGATGTTATCAAATCCGAATATATTAAAGAATATCTTATTGAAGATTCTCCGGAGGGTTCAAATTTATTGTTCTATGTTGATGATGGTAATAAAGTTTTTGTTGATTTTTTAAAAAAACAAGTAAAAGAATACTTGAACATGTATAAAAACATATATTCTGATTGTGATATAATATTTGGGTACGGTATATATCCTATTGATGCACTTGATGATTTTGATTTAATTAAAAAATTAAACAGGGTTAAATTATAAATATAAAGGGGTAATGATGAAAAGAATATTATTAGTTGATGATGAACAGGATATCATAGATAGTTTAAAATTCGTTTTAGAAACTTCAGGTTATGAGTGTTTTTTTGCCGATAACGGTGAAGACGGGCTTAATCTTGCAAGAGAAATTAACCCCGATTTGATTTTGCTTGATGTTATGATGCCTAAAATTAACGGTTACAAAATTTGTCGTCTCTTAAAATTTGACAGTAAATATAAAAATATTCCTATCCTCATGCTTACAGCAAGATCTCAGGAGGAAGATAAACTGATTGGGGAAGAAACAGGCGCGGATGAATATATTACAAAGCCGTTTGATATTAACTTTTTGCTTTCAAAAATTGAGGAATATTTAAAAGATTAGTTCGTTTAAGGAGTTTTTGTCTTGGAACAGAAAGAGTTTATTACAAATAAGACATTAGAAAAATTGAAGTACGATTTGGTTAGGGATTCGCTTGTTGAGTACGAAACTTTGGAAAAGGCTCAGGAAATTGCGGATGCACAAGGGATTAATATCGGGCAGGCACTCGTTAAGTCAGGTGCTATTGATGAAGAGGTTTTGCTTAAATTTATTGAAGCAAAACTCCATGTCCCTTATGTTAATTTAGACGATTATGAGATCGACTCAAGATGCCTTAAATATATTTCTTATCAGGACGCAAAAAGATATAAAATTGTTCCGCTTTTTAAAATTGAAAATGTTTTATCTTGCGCAATGGCTGATCCGTTCGATTTATTTGCTATTGATAAAATTATTGAATCTTCAGGATGTTCTATTGATCCGTTGATTTGCTCAGAATCTGCGGTTTATAAAAAAATCGAAGAATCCTACAAGGTTGAAAAATCTCTTTGTGAAATTTTTACAAATGACAGAGTTATTGATTACGATTGGAGAGAAGAATTACACAAAGATGATTTAAGCGAAGAACATATACAGAAAATTATAAGAGCAATTTTAAAACAAGCAATTTTAGAGGGTATTCATGAAATCTTTTTTGAATTTACCGAACAAGGCCTTGGGGTTAATTTTAAGCATAATACTGACGTTATGAATAAAGGCTATATTCCGTCTGTGTTAAGTTCGGGATTTATTGTTAATTTGAAATCTCTTTCAAACCTTGATCCGTCTGTCAGTGAAATTTCTCAACTCGGTAAATGGAATTTTAAAGTTGATGATGTTTCTTTAATTGCAAGTGTTGCAACGTATCCTACAATATTGGGAGAAAGAATTTCTTTAAAAATTTATAAACCTCCAAAACCTTTGGAAAATTTGATTACAAATTCCTTAATGGTTAGTACGGTAAAGAATGCACTTGAAAACCCGGGAATAATTTTGGTTTGCGGTTCTTCTTTGAGCGGAAAAACGCATGTAATTTATTCTTTATTAAATGAAATGTCACATTCTCAAAAAAATATTATGACAATAGAATCTATTGTTAAATATAATTTGAAAAATATTAACCAATGTGAAATTAATGATAATATAGGCTTTAATTTGGATAAGGCTCTTAGATTTATTGAATTTCAATCTCCTGATATAATTTATTTGGAGGGCGTTCAAACAAAAGAGGCTTTTGATTATTTTTCAAGTTTGGTATTTAAGGATAAAACTGTTATTACCGAGTTTATGGCAAATAATATGTCTGATTTAAGAAAAAAACTGGCATTTACCGAATTTGAAATGTTTAAATCTCTTATTTCGTGTATGATTTTTATACATTCAGCAAACAGTATTGAAGTTTTTGATAAAAATATCGTACAAAAATATTTAGCATAAAAGGAATTAAAATGTTTGATAAAAAACGTATAACAATATTAGGTTCAACGGGTTCAATAGGGACTCAGGCTCTTGAAGTTGTCGAAAAATTAAAGGATAAATTTGAAATTATTTCCCTGACGGCGGGAAATAACGTTGAACTGCTTAAATCTCAAATCAGGAAATTTCATCCTAAATCTGTTTGCGTGTCATCTGTTGAGGCTCAAACAGAACTCCATGCCGAGTTTAAAGATTTAGAGGTTTTGGTTGGAGATAGCGGTTTGGAACAAATTTGTTCTAACAGGGATAATGATTTAATTGTTGTTGCAGTGTCAGGTAAAATCGGTTTGAAACCAACATTGACCGCAATTAAAAATAAAATTGATGTTGCGCTTGCAAATAAAGAAACTCTTGTCATGGCCGGAGATATTGTTATGGCAGAAGTTCGCAGGCATGGGGTTAATTTGATTCCGATAGACAGCGAGCATTGTGCTATTCACCAATGTATTAAAAACCCGCATGACGTGTCTAAATTAATTATTACTGCTTCAGGCGGACCTTTTTTAAAAAAATCAACAGAGGATATGAAACGTGCTACTATTGAACAGGCTTTGGCTCATCCTCGGTGGAAAATGGGTAAAAAAATAACTGTCGACAGTGCAACTTTGATGAACAAAGGTTTGGAAGTTATTGAGGCGCATCATTTGTTTGGCATGAACTATGACGATATAGATGTTGTTATTCATCCGCAAAGTATTGTTCATTCTGCGATTGAATATGTTGACGGGAGCGTTATTGCGCAGCTTGGTTTACCAAGTATGCACATTCCTATTCAATATGCTGTTTCATACCCTGAACGTTTTGAGGGAATTAAATCTAAAAGCTTTAGTTTTATCGAGGCTAAAACTCTTGATTTTGAACCTGTTGACTTCAAAAAATTTAAATTACTAAATATTGCTTATGAAGCGGGAAAAGTCGGATATTCCGCTCCCGTTTGCATGAATGCGGCAAATGAAGAGGCTGTGTTTGCGTTTTTAAACGGTAAAATTAAATTGTATAATATCGTTGAAATAGTTGATGAATTTATGTCAAAACATTCTATAATTAAAGTTGACTGTGTTGATGATATTTTTAATCTTGATTTTGAAATAAGAACAAAAACAAAAGAATTCATTGAAAAAATAAGATGTTAATATTTGTTAACATAAGTCATTGAAAATTAAAGAAAAATTTGACATGTGTCGACATGCATGGTGTATAAAGGAAATTAGTACAGGAAAGGACATAGAAAAGAATGGGTTTAGCAGCATCACAATGTAGGTTTTTGATGCTAACATCACGGGAAAGTGATGTTGAAGCTAAAATGATGTCTTTGTCAAACCAACAAATGGCTTTGTCGCAAAAGGCAACCCGTCTTTCTGCTGATTTTGCAAAAGCAATGTCCGCACAGAGTGTATTCTTTAATGATACGGCTGTTAAATATTCTCAAATTATGCAGCCTAATGTTGTTGAAAATGCTAACGGTAAAGTTTCTCAATACCTGTTTAAAACATGCCGTGGTAATGTTGTTTTGTCTCCCGGCATTGCTGATAAAATGGGTATTAATCCGTCTTCTGAATTGGTCGTTTCTACGTTGGGAAGAAAAGCGTATTCAGGTACTTCAGGGGAGTTTAAAAAATTATTTCCTAAAGGAAAAGATGATTTTATTGCAAAAATGACAGGAAATACTCCGACCGAGTATGAAAAAGTTACTGATAAAGATGGTAATGAAGTTACATCAGAAATCCAAAAATCCGGTTATAAATATAATGATAATATTATGAATCAGGCTGTTGTAACTAATGTTCAATCTGCATCTGTTCTTAATTTGTCAGGATATGGATTTGATTCTTTAGAGTATGCAATGGGTGTTCAAGAAGATAATCTGGATTCTTATGCATGTATTTTCACTTTAGATCAATATCAATTTACAGAATCAAATGTTCACTCTATCGTAAATGATTTTGTAATGACGGCATGTGGCAAGATGGGTGAACAGTTGATGCTTGAAAACAATTTAGGAAGTTCTGATGCCGTTCAATATGCTGTGAATTATGCAACTGAAAAAACAAGAGCATATTATGCCGATCAAAATATTGATAACCAAGCCGGTAAAACTGTTGTTGATATGATTAACGACAACAAGGCATTGGTCGCTAATGGTCAAACAAGTACAGCAATTCGTGTTTCAAGTCACGATTATTTCACTACTACTACTACAAGTGTTGATACCAGCAGTAACCCAACGTTGGATATTACTACTTTGACCGGTAAAGATATTTTTGTTGATACTGCGCAATTAACAGCTGTATTTTTGAACTATTTTGACGCCGGTATGTTGCGTTCTATGAGAGAAGCTGTTCAGAATCAGACGTTACAAACTGCTGGTAATGATAATGCCTATCTTACGAATTTAGATAGTACTATTGTTGCTATTGAGAATCTTAATAGTTCTACATCTTCTCCTTTGGCAGCCAGAAAAGCTGCTCAAAGTGCGACAGAAAATCAGACTATTAACGGTACTCAAGTTGCTGTTGTTGTCGGTACAAACGGTGTTGGCGGATTCAACTCCGGCGTTCAAGGTGAGTTAGAGGACGGAACAAAAGAAAACCTAATTCAAACTGACACTGGTTCAACAGGTTGGTTTGGTAACACGGCTGTAACAAACAATGAGGCTCAATCAGGTAAAACAGGAACATCTACTCTTACTGCACAAAGAGAGTTTTATGGTCACTTGTACGATGCTTTGTCTACCGGAGGATGGGTTTATAACCTTTCCGTAGATGCTGATGATGACTATTTAGATACGCAATTACAACATGGTAATATGTATTTATGTGAATATACTTCATCCACAGATAAAGACGGTAAAGCCTTATCCGTAGATGATGCATCTTCCGGCTTATCTCTTGTTGACAACGCCGATAAGATTGAAAAAGCACAAGCGGATTATGAAGCTGAAACGGCTAAAATTGATTACAAAACGAATATTATTGAAACTCAAATGAAAACTTTACAAACCGAGTTGGATTCTATTCAATCCGAAAAAGAATCCGTTAAGGCAGTTAAAGACAAACATTTGGAAAAACGGTTCAATATATTCTCGTGACGCTGCATAAAACTGATTTTTATTAAAAACATAAATCTTTGTTTAGCGGAAATTGGTTCTAAACAAGGATTTTTGTTTATTGAAATTATCAACAGAACTTACGTAAGAGCAAGCCTTTCTCTTAAATTATTGGCAGAATCTTCGTAACCCGTTCTACCCATCAGAGCGTAGGTATAATTTTTTACCTGCTCTACTCCGGGTTGGTCAAAAGCATTGATATTGTACAATGCACCGGCAATGGCAGTTTCAACTTCAAGCATATACAAAAGTTGTCCCAGATAGTATCCGCTAATTTTAGGCAGCGTAATTGTTATATTCGGACGACTAAAATCTAATAATGCCATTTTTGTAGCATCAGCCTCTGCATTAAACAGTTGATTAATTGCTTTTCCGCCAAGATAACCTATTCCTGTATATTCAAATATTTTCGGGATTTCAAGACTGTTTTCAAATTCTTCAATTCTTATAAAATTAATAATTTTGTCATTAGGACCTTCGTTGAATAATTGAATTTGAGAATGTTGGTCTGTAACGCCGACGGATTTAATAGGAGTTAAACCTGTGTTAATTTTGTTTCCGTCATTGTCAATGTTTTTTCCCAAAGATTCAGCCCAAAGTTGAACGAACCAATCGGCAACATATTTTAAACGAGAAGAATAAGGCATCATTACAAGGATATTTTTATTTTTTCTTGTGTTATAAATATAGTGAATAAGTGCACATTGTGCCGCAATATTATGGCGAATATCGGTATTTTTTAATGCCAAATCCATGTCTTTTACGCCGTTAATAATTTCATCAATATCAATTCCGACAAGGGCAAGCGGAAGTAATCCGACCGCAGAAAAAACCGAATATCGTCCTCCGACATCATCAGGAATTACAAAATTTTTATACCCTTCTTGATTTGCTAACTGTCTAAGCAGTCCTATTTCTTTATCGGTTGTTACAACGATATTTTTTCTGTAGTCGTCTCCCAATTTTTCTTGCAACAGGTTCGCAACAATCATATATTGAGCCATTGTTTCGGCTGTTGTTCCGGATTTTGTAATTACGTTTACAAGGGTTTTTTCAAGATTAAGGGTATTTAGAAGAGAGCACATTTGATCGGGATCAATGTTATCTAAAAAGAAGATTCGCGGATTATTATCCCTTTCTTCTTCAGAAAGAATATTCCAATAAGGTTTTAGAAGTGCCTCGCTCATTGCCATTCCGCCGAGGGCTGAGCCGCCAATGCCAAGTACTAAAACATTTTCAAAACGATTTTTTACAATCGCAGCGTATTCTTTCACAAACCATAAAGTTTCTTCACTATACCCAAGGTTCATCCATTGAAGCCATTGTCCGGGTTTATCTTTTCTTTTGTTTAAATCACTTATTATTTCGGCAATTTTATACTGAAATTCATTAAAGACATTCTCAATTTCAAGTCCGTTTTCTTCCCCGATAAATGTTTTATCAACATTTTTATAATCTAATTTTATCATGCACTCTTATCCCTTATATTTTTTAATTTATAACAGAAATGAAAAAAAGACAATCCCCATGATGGGGTTCAATAGAAATCGCCTTTTTCGAGTTTTTCGACTCACTTTTTTCTTTATTACTCAAGTCCTTCGTTCGAAAAACTCGGGCGATGTGTGCATTATTTTATTATAGGACTTTAGTCTATCATGTGTTTGAATTTACACATTTTGTACACTTAATATTGTAAAAAAACTTTAAATACCGAGCGCAAATATTATTTTCATATTAAAATATATATGTTATGAACAGAAAAAAAGAAAAATTAATTAAATATATAAGTAAACTATGTGAACCAAAAATTCTTGTAATTGGCGATTTGGCACTTGATGAAATGATATACGGCAATACGGAAAGAATTTCCCGCGAAGCACCTGTCCTAATCTTGCAGCATACTCATACTAAATTGATTTTAGGCGGGGCGTCAAATGCTGCGCACAATGCCTCTGTTTTAAACAATGGAAAAGTGGCTGTTATTGGAGTTGTCGGTGATGATTATAACGGAATACAACTCATTGATACGTTTAAATCCGCGAAAATTGAGACTAAATATATTGTTAAAGATAAAACGAGAAAAACGATTACAAAAACAAGAATTTCCGGTTCTTGTTCGCAATCAATTACTCAACAAATTGTTAGAATTGATCGTCAAACAAATGAGGTTATTTCTGACGCAACTGAAAAGAAAATATTTAAAAATTTGGAAAAGGCTGTTCCTTTATACGATGCAATCATTATTTCCGATTATCATATAGGGACTCTGTCTCAAAAGGTTATTGATTATACAATAGAATTGGCAAAAAAATATAGTAAAATTGTTGTTGTTGATGCTCAAAAGAATTTGGAAAATTACAAGAATGTTACATCAATGACTCCTAATTTACCTGATACACAATCTAATGTCGGATTTTTACTGAATACGGATGAGGATTTTAAAAAAGCAGGTGTGATTTTGTTAAAAAATACAAATGCTAAATCAATATTAATTACCTGTGGTGACAGGGGAATGGTAGTTGTTAAATCTAACGGAGATATGATAAAAATTCCGGTATTCAATAAGGCCGAAGTATTTGATGTTACCGGTGCCGGTGATACTGTTACAGCATTATATACAATGGCTTTGGCTGTTGGTTTGGCTCCTGAAGATGCGGCTGTTATTGGGAACTTGGGTGCAAGTCTTGTTATTAAACAATTCGGGTGTGCAACCACAACAATTAAAGAAATGCTTGATGCAATAGAGGGGATTGAAATTTAAAAATGAAAAAAGTAACATGGATTGATTTTGTAATTCTTGGGGTTTTAATAATATCACTGGGGCTTGGTCTTATAACTTACAAAAAAATAAGACAAACAGCAGGAAAACAAATTGTTTCTACGGAAAATATTGTTTTTCAAGTATTTTTAAGGAGCGTAACTCTGACAACTAACGGTGAAAACCCTATTAAGGCCGGAGATACAACGTTTATTACCATTCGTAATGTCCCTTATTCTGATGTTAAAGTTTTGGAAAGCAAAATGGATTCTAAAAAGACTGTGCTTTCTACCTCAAAAAATCCTGTAGTTATTGATGATTACTCTCAAGTTGGATTGTATGATATTGTTGTTACTCTGACTGATAAGGCACAGATAACAAAAGACGGTGCCGTTGTCGGCGGAAATAAGATTAAAATAGGGCTGCCGATTACTCTTGAGGGGCAAGCGTATAAATTAAACGGTATAGTTTCTAATATAGGATTGGCTGATAAGGCGGGAAATGAGTAATCAGGGGCTTTTTATACATGAATTAAATGTTTTGCTCGAAAAGTGTCAAAATCTTTTTTCAGGGTGTTCTTTTCTGTCAAACTATATTCAAAAACTTATTTTTTTGTTGATAATATCGGTTTTTGTTTTTTCAACATTTGTTTCTTCGGAAACTCTGGGTGTTATTGCGCTTTCTGTTTTTGGACTTTCTGTTTTGAATATGCTCATTCAAAATGGTGAAAAGTTTGAAATGAATTTGTTTGAAAAATTTATTTTTGTTTGGTTTTTAATCGTTATAATAAGTCTTTTTGGTTCGACTCTTTTTACTTTAAGTTTAAAGGGTTTTTTTAAAACAGTAACTTATATGGGATTTTATTTGTCCGTCGTTCAGTTTTATCGAAAAAATCTTTATATGATTTATCCGACAATGTTAATTATTGCGACATGTGCTTTTGTGCAAGGATTAATCGGGATTTCTCAAAATTTTAAAGGTGTTGAAGAAATTTCTACATGGCAGGATACTTCTTCAATCAATCCTGAAGCTGTTATGACAAGAATTTACGGAACATTAAAACCTTTAAATCCAAATCTTTTTGGCGGATATTTAGTTGCGGCAATCCCATCCGTATTTGGCTGCATAATTTATTTATTAAGTAATAAAAAATATGTTCCGGCATTTGTTGCCTCTGCGGCTTGTTTTGTCAGTATGTTGGCACTTGTTCTTAGCGGTTGTCGCGGCGCTTATGTTGCATTAATGTTTATGCTTTTATGTTTTGCTTTGTATTTTGGAAAACTTATTTTTGAAAAGCATAATGAACTTTTGAAAAAAGTTTATCTTTCCGTTTTGTCAACATTTGTTGTGATTGGTACAATGGCGGCAATGTTTGTTACATCAATCAGGACAAGAATTTTTTCCATTTTTGTCTTTAGAGCAGATTCATCCACTTCTTTCAGATTTAACGTTTATCAGGCGGCCGGGCAAATGATTAAAGATAATTGGCTTTGGGGAATTGGAGTCGGAAATAAAAACTTCAGAGAAATTTATGGTCTGTATATGAAAACAGGCTTTGATGCTTTAAGTACATACAACGTATTTACCGAACTTTGGGTGGAAAGCGGTATTTTTGCAATTTTGGCATTTTTAGTTTTTTTATTTTTTGTGTCAAAATCTGCGCTTTCCTATATTATGCAAAATAAACCTTACAGAACTGTTGTTGCGGTTTCTTTAATTTCAATTTTATCAATCATGGTTCATGGATTTTTTGATACAATATATTTCCGACCTCAGGTTCAGTTTATTTTTTGGACAATGGTTTCTTTTATTTCCGCAGTTTTATATGCCGAAAATTGCAACAGTTGCGATAAATAATCCTATAAAAATTACGACAAATATTGCGACTATTTCGGGAAATAAACTTTTTCCATACACTTTTTCCGCCAAATCAAGTTTTCTGAAGATAAGTTTTGAATAGTCATTTTTGACATTGTATTCTTGTTTTGAAAAGAAATTTTTTATTAAAGAACTAACCTCTGATAGTTTTTCAAATTCTTCTCTGAAGTTTTTATTGGAAATTATATTCTTTTTTACTTGAATACTGTCTTTTGAGGACAGTTCATTATCAATGTAAGCGGAAATACTTTCTATATTTTTATTTTCTTGAATTTCGTCAATTAAATCTTCATAAAACTCGTAACATTCATCACATTCTTCAAGATGCAAAGAAATGTACTCATCCAATTCGGGATTATTAAGTTCATCGTATATATAAAAATATAACAATTTTTTTATTTGTTCGCAGTTCATGATTTCTCCTAGATGTAATTTTTAAGACTTATTTGTAATTTCTCTCTTGCACGAGCAATTCTTGATTTTACCGTATTTAGATTTGTATTTGTCGCATTTGCAATTTCTTCATAACTTAGCCCCTGTAGTTCTCTCATTATGATTACTACACGAAAATGTTCAGGCAGGTTTAAAATTTCTTTTTGAATTTTTTTGTCTGCTTCAGAATAGATTGCTTTATCAATAGGTAATCCGAATTTATCGGGAATTTGATGAAACCTGTCATCATCTTCTATGGAATACATTTCGGGTTTGTGTTGTTTTTTTCTTATTGAGTCGTAAAAAATATTCATAACAATATGATTAAGCCATGAGTTAAACGCTTTTGGACTTTTTAGCGACGAAAGAGATTTTACCATTTTTATTAATGCTTCTTGCGTCATATCTGAGATGTTATCTTCGCTTTTATTAAGATATAAAAGTGTTGTGTAAACTTTTCTTTGCACCTTTTTTACAAGCTCTTCAAGGGCTTTATAGTCGTTTTTTTGAGCATTTACTACAAGTTGTTCAACAGATTTATAAGTTTGCACATTCCCTACCTCACAATTAAGTATTATTTCTTTTTTGTGATTTTTAATCCTCTATTTATTTAAACAACTAGAGTAAATTCTTAAAATTAAAATTTGAAATTTATATTTAACCGTTTTATAATTATTATATGGATTTATCATGCTTAAAAAATAAAGTAATAGTATCAGTACAGGCGGCTTATGGCGAGCCGTTGTATGATGAAGCATGTATAAACGGAATGTTGCAAACCGTCGTAAACGGAGGTGCTGCGGGAGTTCGTGTTGCAGGGTTCAGAGATGTTAAAAACGCAAAAAAACTTTTAAATGTTCCTGTTATCGGTTTAACTAAACCAAAGGCACTGCCGCAAAATTGGAGAGAAATTGTTTATATTACTCCAACAATAGATGATGTAAAAGTGCTTATTGACGCTGATGCTGATATAATCGCTATTGACGGAACATCAAGGGATCATAAGTTTGATATAGGGGAGGCAATTTCTTTAATACATGCAAATAATAAACTTGCGATGGCTGATATTGCGACATTTGAAGAGGGAATAAAATGTTCGAAATACGGGTTCGATATTATTTCAACAACGCTTTCGGGTTATACTACGGAATCGTTGTCAGAGTCTGAGGAACCGGATTTTGACTTATTGAAAAATTTAACCGAAAATACAAAAATACCGGTATTTTTAGAAGGGCGAGTATGGGAACCCGAGCACGTTAAAAAAGCATTTGAACTTAATGCGCATTCGGTTGTAATCGGTTCGGCAATTACGCGTCCGCAGCTTATTGTAAAGAGATTTATTGAGAAAGGAATATAGATATGGGAAAAGCACTTGCATTTGACATTGGCGGAACAAAAATTTGTTATGCGATTATTGATGAAAAAGGAACTGTATGTTCGGAAATCTTTAAGGTAAATACACCTAAAAAAATTGAAGAGTTTGAAAAATTTTTGTCTGAAACTTTTTCAAAATTCGAACAAGAGGTTGATGTTTTTGCAATATCAACTGCCGGAGCCGTAAATAATGAAAATACCGGTATTATAAGTTCTACAGGCAACATGTGTGAAGGATATAATAAGATTGATTTTCAATCATATACAAAGAAAAAAGTTTTTATCGAAAATGATGCAAATTGTGCGGCATGGACAGAACATGTTTTAGGTGCATCAAAAGGCTGTGCTTATTCTGTAATGCTTACTCTCGGAACAGGTGTTGGCGGCGGAATTATTTTGAATAATAAACTTTACAAAGGTAAATCCGGTTCTGCGGGTGAAATGCATTTTAAATTATATAATGATAAACGCAGAAAATGTACTTGCGGAGCGTGGGATTGTTATGAGGCATTTTGTTCCGGTACAGGATTAAAAATTACCGCGGAAGAAATGCTTGGAAATCCTGAGGTTACAACTTATGACGTTATTGCTGGTGTGAAATCAGGTGACAAGAAAATGGTTGAAGTTTTCGACAGATGGCAAAATGATATTTTAGGCGGATGTATTGGTTTGGCAAACATTTTTGACCCTGATTGTTTTGTTTTTTCAGGTTCAATGGCTGAGTTTATTGATACAGAATATCTTGAGAAAAATATAAATGCTGAGATTTTGACGGCACCGACCAAGGTATATAAGGCAACAACCGGTAATTATGCCGGAATGATTGGTGCTGCACTTTTAGGATTGGGTTCATAATGGGCAAATCAAAAAAAAGAATTTTGCATTTGGGCATTCATAATACATTTGAAAATATTACGAGGGAACAGGCTCTCAAACAAGTCTTGAGGGCTTTTTCCCGAAAATCTTTTGATGATTCCACAAAAGATTTGATAACATTGTTTGGAATTTCAAGCGAAGAACTTTTGGAACTTGGTGCAAAATACGAAGATGTAATGAGCATGCAAGCTTTATTAAATTAAATTTTGACAAGGGGTTGAAGTTTTTTAAAAATACGTTATAATAATAATGTCAGGAATAAAACAGACCCTGATGTCTGCCGACGACAGGCTCACTCGTTTCGGTCAACCTCAACGGTTCGCTTTGTCCCAAGTTCAGGGTGACAGGTATCCGTCATACTGAATTTATTTCAGGATCTGTAATGGTAAAGTTATTCCCCATAATGAAACTTGCGATTTAACCGCAGATGGTGATGCATGTACGTATTATGTATTGCAAAATGATAACATGGACTATCTTGATGAATAAAGACTTAAAATGAGAATGAACAAAACAGGGTGACAATTTAACTTGAACTGAAACCCTAAAACTAGACAAAGTAAAAAAAAGTCGGTTTTAGGGTTTTAATATATAAGGAGGAAAAAATGAAAAGAAAACCTTATACAGTTCAGGAAAAAGAAGAATTACTCAAATCAGATGCAATAGAAAAGGTAAATGATTATCAAGTAACATATTCTAACAA